>JAGWRJ010000516.1 GCA_028869725.1 Alphaproteobacteria bacterium
CCAGATCATCGAACGGCCCCGCCCCTTCGTGCGCTGCACGAACTATTTCGGTCCTGACCGGCGCCGGCGCAAGGATCCGGAATTTCGTGGGCCATTCCGTCGCGAGGCGGATCCTGCTGACGAGGTCGTCTTCCTCTGAGCGGACTTTTGGCGTCAGTGCCACGTTTTCTTTACCCCTGTGGCACGCATTTGGTTCGATATTCACCGCTCTTTAAAAGCTTCCCTTAATACTGACGAGGATGACACCCGGCCCGCACCCCGCGCGCCGGATTAGCGGATTTGCGCGGACATGCTTCAGATCGGCGGCATAATTTTTCTGTTCGTAGCCGTGTTTGGTGGCTTTTTGATGAGCGGCGGCTCGCTCGGGGTGGTGCTCGAAGCCCTGCCCCACGAAATGATCACCATCGGCGGCGCGGCGCTCGCTGCCACCTTGATCGGCGGCTCCATGCATTCGCTCAAACAGATCGGCAGCGAACTGGGCAAAATCGTCTCCGGTCCCAAGTGGAAGCACACCGACTATACTGACCTGCTGTGCCTGCTTTTTCTTCTGACCAAGACCATGAAGAGCAAGGGCCTCATCGCTCTTGAAGCCCATATCGAAAAGCCGGCCGAAAGCTCCATCTTCAAACGCTATCCGCGCATCACCAAAGATCACTTCGCACTTGCGTTCATCTGCGACACGCTACGCATGATGACGATGAGCCTTGAAGATCCACACCAGGTCGAGACCGCCATGGAAAAGCAGCTCGACAAGCACCATCACGAAGCCCTGTCACCGGCCAACGCACTGCAGAGCATGGCCGACGCGCTGCCGGCTCTTGGTATTGTCGCCGCCGTGCTTGGCGTGATCAAAACGATGGGATCGATTTCAGAACCGCCCGAAATCCTTGGCAGCATGATCGGATCGGCCCTGGTCGGCACCTTCATGGGCGTGTTCATGGCCTATGGCATCGTGGCCCCGATTGCCACGCGCCTCAAATCCATCGTCGAGGAAGATGCGCAGTTCTATCATGTAATCCGCGACATCCTCGTCGCTCATCTACATGGCAACGCCGCCCAGGTCTCGGTGGAGATCGGCCGTGGCAGCGTCCCGAGCGAAGCCCAGCCTACCTTCCAGGAACTCGAAAAGGCGCTGGAATCCATCCCGCCGGATGCCTAGGGCCTCTTGGAGGTATCTACCAAAGTGCGCCGTGCCAGACGGCGCTGCGCGTCCAGACTGACAAAAAAGGTTGCCAGCGCTCCGGCAAATACGCCCAGAGGTGCTGCCAGCGCCATATCATTCCTGGCGCCCATGACCACGATTGTCGTGACCACCACCCCAACCCACTGACCCAACGTGCGCGGCATGATCGTCATCTCCGGTTGACACCCCTGAAGGCTAGGACGGGGCAGCCCCGACGCCAAGAACATCGTTAAAGTGAGGTTAACGCGGCCCGGGCCCAGGCTCAATGTCGCCACTGCACACCCGGGCGCCGGCCCTTGACCTTGCCCGGCAGGAAAGCCGCATATGGCCCCTCAACCACTTAGCGCCACCCGAACATGACCTCCTCGCGCGCCCCCTCAGACGCAGACCGCCTGCACAAAAGACCGCCGGGCGCCGCGAGCACGGCGTTTACCCGCAATGTGCGCCTGCTACTGGCCGCACGCACAGCGCGCAGTCTCGGGCAAGGCGTGACCGTGGCAAGTTTCAGCCTCTACCTGCATGCTTTGGGGTACAGCGGCGGCGCTATCGGCACGGTTCTCATGGCCGGGCTCATGTTTGGCGCGATGCTGACCGCAATTGTGGGGCCACTCAGCGACCGGCGCAGCCAGAAGCGCATGCTTCTGGGTTACGAGGTGGCCGCCGCCGCTGCCGCACTTGCTGCGATGCTGTCAAAGAACGAAGCCATTCTCATTTTTGCGGCAACGATCGCGGGGTTCGGACGCGGCGCCAACGGCGCCGCAGGCCCCTTTGCTCCGGTTGAACAGGCCTGGATCGCACGCGAACTCGAAGGAGCGGCCCGCCGTCGGGCACTCTCCGTCAACGCCACGCTGGGCTTTCTCGGCATGGGGTTTGGTGCGGCATCGGTCGCCGTACCGGGCCTGATGGGGCATGGCTTTGCCGATCTGGCCAGCTATCGCCTGCTCTTTCTCGTCCCGTTTGTCGGCTCGCTGGCGGCACTGGCCCTGCTTTTTACCACCGAGGAAAGAACACACGCAGCGGTCTCCATACCAACAGCCGATACAAGGGCCCGCGATCTCAGCATCACCCGCGAGGAAAACCGGCAACTGCGGCGCCTCGCGACCGCAAATGCCATCAATGGTTTTGCCATCGGGATCATCGGCCCCCTCATCGCCTACTGGTTCGCCCGCCGCTTCGCGCAGGGACCGACGCTGATCGGCCCCGCCATGGCCCTGACATTTTTCCTCGGTGCAGTCGGCTCCGGTCTCAACCGCCGTCTTGCCGATCGCATCGGAACCGTACGCTCGGTTCTGTGGATGCGCGGCACTGGTCTTGTGCTCATGATCGCAACCGCACTGGCCACCAGCTTTCCGGTTGCTGTCGGCCTTTACGCCAGTCGTGCGCTCTGCAATCAGGGCACGGCAGGCGCGCGCCAGGCCGTGGCGGCCGACCTCACACGTGCCGAACGAAGAGGGCTTGCCGCAAGCGTGCAGAGCCTGTCACTGCAGATCCCGCGTGCAGCCGGCCCCATACTCGGAGGCATGCTCATCCATTCAGGTGCCTTTGTCCTGCCCTTCCTCATGGCAGCAGGCCTGCAGGCGATTTATCTCGTTCTCTATGGAAAATATTTCGGGGCGCTGGACGCGCGCCCGTAAATGCCGGCGCATTGGCGCGCGTGCTCTAACGCGCAGCCGCCAGCGCCATCGGAAATGGCTGGGCTACCTCACGCAGACGTCCGGCCAGGGCAAGAACCGCCTTGGCCGCAGGTCCATGCGGAACCCGTGCCAGCACCGGTAGCTGGCGGCAGACTGCATCACGCACGCGCGGGTCATGGGGCACAATACCCAGCAGCTGCGGCACCTGACGCAGGAAGGCGCGACAGGTCGCCGCCATCGCCTCACGCGTACGCTCGGCCTCCGCCTCGCTCACAGCCCGGTTGATGATCAGTTGTGGCAGCCGCGTACCCGTCGCCTTCTGCAGCAGTTTGGCGAAGGCATAAGCGTCGGTGAGCGAGGCCGGGTCGGGCGTGACCACGAGAAGAGTGGTGTCGGCACATGCCGCAAAGCGCATCACCGCAGCATCGACACCGGCACTAAGATCAAGCAGTACATGATCATAGCCCCCTGCCGTACGCAGTCGCGCACAGAGATTTTCAGCAGCAAGCGCACCGGCATTGGCAAGGGCGCCAGAGCCCGATGGCGCCGCCAGAATATCAAAGCCCGCATCCGTAGCCGCAACGGATCGGTCCAAGGGTTTAAGACCCGCCAGAAACGACGGCAGGTCTCCACTGTCACCCAGCCCCATCTGGACCCCGGCATTGGCGAGGCCAAGATCGGCGTCGCACAGAAGCACGCGCGCGCCGGATTGGGCCAGCGCCTGGGCAAGGCCAATCGAAATCATGGTCTTGCCGGTGCCTCCCTTGCCGGAGCCGATGGCAGTCAGATGCGGTGCGCGCATGGGCGGTCTCCGGACGTGGGTGCAGATGTGGCGCTTTCGAGCAAAGCCCGGGCCAAAGCCAGAGCAGTCAGCGTTTCAAGCTGACCGCCAAGAAAGGGTGAGCGCGTCACATGCGCAAGGCCGATGCCACAGGTCGCCGCGGCAGAAAGACTGCCCAGGCGGCGGGTCTCATCGAGCGCAGTGACGCTGAGACGCTCTACCCCGAGCCGCTTGAGCCCGGCGCAGATCTCGCCCGTCTCTTCAGCATCGCCAACGGCCGAAACCACGGCGAGAAGCTCAACCCCGCCGAGCGTGCGATAGAAGGCGCAGGTCGCCTCTGACGCCGCATCGCGCGGATCAAATCCGGCGGTATCAATGAGTGCAAGCTCACCCGCATCTGCAGTTTGGGCAACAAGCTCTCTGAGCGCTGCCTCCGTTTCTGCCACCGCAAATGACGCCTCGACATGGCCGGCAAAGGTCTTGAGCCGCTCCACGGCCCCTGCACCTTCGGGGTCACCGGCGATCAGTCGCACCGCGCGCCCGGCATCGCGCGCCTGTCGTGCAACCCTGCCAGCCATAAGAGTCTTGCCAGTGCCACGCGGGCCGACAATGACAAATCCTGCATGCTGCGCCAGTTCCAGCGGCGCCACACGCATGCGCTGATCAAGCGCTGCTGCAAGCGCCAGCGTCATGTCCGTGAGGCCCGCCTGCTCGGCGGCTTCGGCAAGGCCATGGGCGAGTGGATCGGCCAGACGATGCGCCCGCATCAGGCCCAGAAGCTCGGCGCGGTTGAAGTTGCGCTGTGGCCGTGGTGACGGTGGCGTCGCACCGCGCAGACGCGCAAGCAGCCCTGCACGATAGGCAAGTGCAAAGGGTTCAGCCCTGGCTTCGAGTTCGGCTTCATCCTCGAGTGCCAGCGAACGGGCCACGCTTTCTTCGATACGTTCCTCGGCGAGACTGCCTTCGATCGCCACCCGCACCAGGACACCGCTGCCCTTGGCTTTCTGGCTGGAGATGATGACCGCGTCCTCGCCCACTTCGGCACGGATTGCAGCCATGGCCTCGCGCATGTCGGAAGCGATGAACGTCTTGATGTGCACGACGCGTTATACCTGTCCCAATGTACGAAGCTTGATGCTGGCGTGGATTTCATTCTGGCTGATCACCGTGGTCTGCGCACGGAAACGCTCGATGATCGAACGGACAAAGGGCCGGACCTGCGGCGAAGTAAGAAGCACCGGCACCTCACCCTGCTGGGCTGCAGCATCGAAGCGGTCGCGCACGCTCTGGATGAACTGCTGCAGCTGGCTCGGAGCCATGGCCAGCTGGCGGTCCTCGCCCTGGCCGACAATGCTTTCGGCGAAGGCCTGCTCCCAGGCCGGAGACAATGCGATCAGCGGCAGATAGCCACCCGGTGACAGATTCTGATGGCAGATCTGACGGGCAAGGCGGGTGCGTACATGTTCGCTCAGATAGAGCGCGTTCTTGGTGTGGCCCACAGCTTCGGCGATGCCTTCGAGCACGCCGGGCAGGTCGCGGATCGAAATGCGCTCCGCCAGAAGGGTCTGCAGCACCCGTTGCACCCCGGTGACCGAGATCTGCGCCGGGACGAGCTCGTCCACCAGCTTCTTCTGCTCGGGCGGCAGTTCGTCGAGCAGCTTCTTGGTTTCGGCGTAGGACAGAAGCTCCGCCATGTTGCCCTTGAGAACTTCCGTCAGATGCGTGGTCAGAACCGTGCCCGGATCGACGACCGTGAGTCCCTTGAACGAGGCCTCTTCCTGCAGGGTCTGCGAGACCCACATTGCCGGCAGGCCAAAGGCAGGTTCGGTCGTGTGCGTTCCCGGCAGATCGATCGGCCGGCCCTGCGGATCCATCACCATCAGATTGCCGGGGAAGAGTTCACCGCGGCCGGCTTCAACTTCTTTCAGGCACAGCCGGTACTCGTTGGCGCCCAGCTGCATGTTGTCGAGAATGCGCACACTTGGCATCACAAAGCCCATCTCCTGGGCAAGCTGGCGACGCAGTGCCTTGATTTGATCGGTGATGCGCTGTCCCTTGACGTCGTTGATCAGCGGCAGGAGCGCATAGCCAAGTTCGATCCGCAGCTGGTCAATCGCAAGAGCCTTGGCAATCGGTTCTTCACTGGGCTCGGCCGCAGCCTTGGCAGTCTGTTCCGCGACGATCTGGGCCTTGGCGGCTTCGCTTTTCTTCTTGTGGGCGAGCCACGCCGCACCGCCAACCAGCGCCGAAAGCAACATGAACACCAGCGTCGGCATGCCCGGAATGACGGCGACAATCGCCATCACCGCGCTCGCAATGCCAAGTGCCTGGGGATAGTGGGAGAGCTGGCCAATGAGCGCCTTGTCGGTCGCACCTTCAACACCGGCCTTGGAGACCATGAGACCGGCCGCCGTCGAGATGATGAGCGCC
>JAGWRJ010000517.1 GCA_028869725.1 Alphaproteobacteria bacterium
AGGCGGTTCCGAGGAGGAGGCTCACCTGCGTGTCGTCGATGCGAAGCGCGCCTTTGATCGGATCAACGATCAGGCTCATCACCTGGCGGTCGGTGTAAGAGATAACCGCCGTCAGGGCGAGTGCGAGGACGGCCGCCCAGGCATAGGCCGGACGCGGATACTGCGTCTCCACGAGGGACGCATCAGGGTTCATAGGCCGGCCCACCCGCAGTAATCCAGTTCTGGATCTTGCGGTCGAGAATGCCGAGCGGCATCGAGCCTGTCATGATGACCTGGTCATGGAAGCGCTTGACGTCGAAGCGCTGGCCAAGGCCCTGTTCGGCTCTGCGGCGCAAAGATTTGATCTTGAGTTCGCCGACCTTGTAGGCAGTTGCCTGGGCGGGATCGGCGATGTAGCGGTCGATCTCCACCCGTATATCCTTGGCTGCCATCGAGGTGTTGTCGGTCAGAAAGGCGATGGCCTTTTCGCGCGACCAGCGCTGTGCATGCATGCCGGTGTCGACGACGAGGCGGCAGGCGCGCAGCATGTCGAAATCGAGATGGCCGTACCATTGCCAGGGGTCGGTAAACATGCCGAGCGCTTTTCCCAGTGACTCCGAATAGACCGCCCAGCCTTCGATATAGGCGGTAAAGCCGCCACCGAAGCGCAGTATGTCGGGCAGCGCCGTGTTCTCCTGAGCCAGAGACCCCTGATAGTGATGGCCCGGAATACCTTCGTGCAGGGTAAGGGTCTCGAGCGTCGGGATCGGACGGGTCGAAAGCATCGCCATGTTGAAATAAAGCACGCCTGGCCCTGAGCCATCGGGCGGGCCGAGCTTGTAATAGCCGGTGCCCCGCGCAGCACCCATCGCCGGAAGAGGGCGAACCTCAAACGGCGCCTTGGGCTTCCTGTCAAAAAGACGCGGCATGCCCTTCCAGATGCGCGCTTCGATCTCCTTGAAACGGTCCAGAAGATCCTGGGGTCTGGTGAAATAGAATTTGGGATCGGTACGCACATGCTCAAAGAGGGCGTGCAGGTCGTGGGGGAAGCCCAGCACCTTCTGCACCTCATGCATGGCGGCGCGAATGCGCGCGACTTCCCGCAAGCCCAAATCGTGGATCTCTGCGGCGCTGAGATCTGTGGTGGTGTTCCAGCGCAGGGCCTGGTCATAGATGCGCGCCCCATCCTTCATCGCCCAGAGGCCTGGCGCCGTTCGCGCGCGCGGCAGATAGGTTTCGGTAAGATAGGTTTTCCAGAGCGCGTAGCCTGGCAGCACGTCGTCGCGGATCACGGAGAGGTAAGCCTGCGCCAGGCGCTCACGTTCGGGCCCCGTGATCGAGGCAGGCATGTTCCGGATCGGCTTGTAGAAGGGCGTTTGCTGCGGCGGACTTTCGAGCGCGACATTGACCTCGGCAAGAACATTTTCGACGACAATGCGGGGCTGCACATAGCCGCGGGCAAGGCCCTCCTTGAGCCGCACGATCGTGGTCCTGAGATAGCCCGCGAAGCCTTTGAGCCGCGCAAGGCCGTTCTCGTAATCCTCGACGGTGACGAACGGCGTGCCTGCGCCGGAGGCCGCGTCCGGAAAACTGACCTGAAGACCAAAGGACGGATCAAGCGGTACCATCCGTTTGATTTCAAAGAGCCCCGAAGAAAAATCCTGCAGGACTTCCGCCGTCTTGTAGTGAAACACCTCCCAGGCGAGCCGGTCGATCGGACCAAGCGCATTGGGATCGATGGCCTTGAGTTCAGCCATTTCGCGCTTTTTGTTGCTCAGGCGCATCTGTGCATAGGCGTCTGAGAGCGGGTCGACGAAGTGTCCGGCGGCCTGCGGGTCAAGGCGCAGGGCCTTCAGCGGGTCAAGCGCCGCATCAGCGCGGACGCTACGGTCAATCAGTTCGCGCAGACGCTGTGAGAGCGTCCCAGATCCGGCGAAGACGAGCTGCGGTGCGCACAGTCCGGCGGCGCTTGCTCCCAATCCTGCTGCCAGCAGTGCTCGACGGCTGCATGCGATGTTGTTTACGTCCACTTTTGGGCTCCCCCAAGCTCTGCGGTGTCGCAGATGAGAGGCTAGCATCAAATCGGTGGCGGCGCCCAGCGTGCACCATCCTGCCCGCCCCGTCGCGCCAAGA
>JAGWRJ010000518.1 GCA_028869725.1 Alphaproteobacteria bacterium
CCGATCCAGCGCGCGCATAGGTCGTTGCGGCTCCAGAACTCAGGCGCGCGCATCCGCCCCCACCTCCTGTAACGCACGCTCCACGGCGCGTGCGGTCAGTGCGACCGCTCCGGCGAGCGCCAGCGCGCCCGTCTCGGCTCGTGCACCAATCGTGGCGGCGTAGTCTGCATCCGCCAGAAGTTGGGTGGCCACTTCCAAGATTTGCGCTTCGCTTTTGACGCGGCCGAACCCCTGCATGCCAAAGACGCTCTCATAGGCATCGGCAAAGTTTTCCGTGAAGGGGCCTGCAAGCACCGGGCAGCGCAAGCGTGCCGGCTCCAGCGGATTTTGCCCGCCATGCGGGACAAGGCTGCCACCAACAAAGGCAAGACGGGCCACTCGATAGAACAGGCCCAGCTCTCCCATGGTATCGGCGATATAGATCGCCGTATCGGAGCCTGGCAGCTGACCCTGCGCGCGCCGTACGGCAGATCGGGGGCCGCTTTGCACCACAAGCTCTTCGCCGCGCTCCGGATGGCGGGGCGCGATAATGGTCAGAAGTCGTGGATAGGAACGACGAAGGCGGTCGTGGACGGCAAGGATCATCGCCTCTTCGCCAGGATGAGTTTGCGCGGCCAGAAATACGGGCCGGTCCATTATGGCGCGCCGCAGGTCGTCGAGAGCCGCCGGATCCGCTGGTAAGGGCGTGGCATCGGCCTTAAGGCTGCCGGTAATCTGTACGCGCGTAGCACCAAGAAGACGCAGACGCTCGGCCGTGCGTGCATCCTGCACGAGGCACAAGTCGTAGGCATTCATCAGGACAGCTGCACTGCGCCGGGCGCGATACCAGCCCTTGAAGGAGCGCTCTGACATCCGCCCATTGACCAGTGCCAGCGGGATGTTGCGACGCTTGGCCTCGATCAGGGTATTGGGCCAGATTTCCGAGTCGATGAAGAGGGCGATCTGGGGACGCCAGTGGTCCAGAAAGCGCGCGATCGAACTGGGTGTATCCACTGCTGCGAACTGATGAAGGACCCCTGGTGGCAGACGTGTGCGCAGGACCTGAGCACTTGTCAGCGTACCGCTAGTGACGAGCACATGGCGGCCTTCGCGACCAATAAGAGCGTCAATGAGAGGCAGGGCAGCGAGAGATTCGCCCACGCTTGCACCGTGAAGCCAGATCAGCGTTCCTTCGGGCCTCGGTACAACCGTATAGCCGAGCCGTTCGGCCATGCGTCCGGGATCTTCCTTGCCACGGAGCATGCGCTGACGCAGCAGTATCGGAACGAGCGGCGTCGCAACGCGCGACAGCAGGCGATAGGCGATAAGACCGACAGTCAGAGTGCGCATCGCGTTCAGCCGGACACCCGCTCCTCCTCGAAGCCATGTTGGTACAGGCGCGCATAGAGGCCTTTGCGTGCCAGCAGCTCGCTATGGCTGCCGGATTCGGCGACACGGCCGTGGTCCAGCACAAAGATGCAATCGGCATCGAGTACAGTGGAGAGGCGATGGGCGATGACGAGGGTAGTGCGTCCGCGCATCAGTTCGCCGAGCGCATCCTGCACCTGCCGTTCGCTTTCGCTGTCGAGCGCACTTGTTGCTTCATCCAGCAGCAGGATCGGTGCGTTGCGAACCATGGCGCGGGCGATGGCAATCCGTTGACGTTGGCCTCCGGAGAGCTTGAGGCCACCTTCGCCGACACGGGTTTCATACCCGTCGCTCATGGCCATGATGAAATCGTGCGCCGCTGCAGTATTAGCGGCCGCCATGATCTCGTCCCGGCTCGCATCCTGACGGCCCAGGGCGATATTTTCTGCAATGGTCGCGTCGAATAAAATCGGCTCCTGGGTGACGAGCGCGATGTGCGCACGCAACGAGGCTAGCGTCAGATCGCGAATGTCGTGTCCATCGATACGAATGGCGCCGCCATCCACGTCGTAAAAGCGCAGCAGAAGATTGAACAGAGTCGATTTGCCGGCACCCGAGGGCCCTACGAGGGCGATCTTTTGTCCTGGTGCAATGGAAAAACTGACGTCATCAACAGCCGGGATTGCAGCATCGCCATGATAGGAAAAGCGCACCTGATCGAAAGTGATCGCACCACCGCCATGGGCAATGGCGAGTGCCTTGGCCGAGGAACGGTCGACGATGCTGGGGCGGGCATCGATCACCTCGAATATGCGCGTGGCGGCGGAGAGCCCTTCTGCAGCAACGGTCCAGAGCTGGGTCAGATTGCGTACCGGTTGCTGGGCGAGCAGCATGGCGGCAAGGAAGGCCGCGAAATGCCCCAATGTGAGATGGCCATGCAGCCCCTCCCAGCCGGCGTAGAAAATGGTGAAGGCGATTACCAGGCCGCCGAACAGGTCGGTCGCCGGTACTGCTGCGGCCCGTGCGCGCACGGTACGCAACAGAAAGCGCAGACGTTGCGAGATCTGGGCATCGGCCATGGCAGAAGCGTAGGTTTCAAGGCCATAGGCCTTGATGATCCGCCGCCCCGCCAGCGCTTCGCTCAGCGTCGTGGAAAAATTGCTCGTTTCCTGCATGCCACGGTCGACAGACTTGCGGATCGAGCGGCCAAGTGCCTGGGTCACCCAGGCGACAGCAGGCAGCACCACCAGTGAGATCAGCGTCAGCTGCCAGTCCATCACCAGCATGACAATCATCAGGCCGATCAGCGTCAGTAGTTCCTTGCCAAGTCCTGCGACGCCGCGCGCCAGAGAATTGCGCAGGAGTTGGGCGTCGTACAGAAATTTGGATACCACCTCGCCTGAGTGCACGGCATTCAGAGAGGTCAGATCAAGGTGGATCTGGGCGCGAAACATGTCACGCTGGGTATCGGCGACAATGCGTTCTGCCAGGCCATTGACGAGCGCCTGTTCCACAAAGCCGCTGATCGATCGCACGATGACCACCGCCACGATCGCCAGGGGGATCAGCACCAGCATGTCGGCGCGCTTCTGGGTAAAGATCAGATCCAGCGCCGGCTGAACCAGATAACTCAGCAGAGGTGTCGAGGCGGAGGTGACAAGCATGGCGACGACCGCGAAGGACAGCGTGGTCAGGTGCCGGCGCACGTAGTCGCGCCCGAGACGGACGATCATCGTCCACTGGCCTTTAGCGGGTGAGACCGGCTGTGCCAAAACCGCGGACTGGTGGCGGTCGGCGGCATTCGTGGGAAGCTGCGCCATAGTGGATGGCTCATAGCATGGGCACGACGCACTGCGCGAGGCGCGGCTGGGGCGGGCCATGATTGGGGCTTTGCCCTTAATGGGTCTCGGGCTCAAGCAGCTTGTGCAGATGGACCACAAAATAGCGCATCTGGGCATTGTCGACCGTGGCCTGAGCCTTGGCCCGCCAGGCTTTCAGGGCCGAGTTGTAGTTGGGGTAGACGCCGACGATGTCGAGCGCGGACAGATCCTTGAATTCGCTTGAATCCGGCGAGACCACCTCTCCTCCAAAAACCAGATGCAGCAGCTGTTTGGATGCGGGTTTGCTCATGGAGTCCTCATTATTTTGGCAGTGGCGTGGCCTTCAGTCGTTCAAGCAACGCCGCGTGCAGGGTGGGCCCCGCGCAGACGAAGGGCGCCAGTTTGGCGGTGGGGCCATTATAGCGGAACGGACGGCCAGAATGGTCGCTGACCCGCCCACCGGCTTCGGTGACGATCACGTCGGCGGCCGCCAGATCCCACTCATGCTTAGCAGACTGTACCAGAGCGGCATCGAATCGACCCGACGCCACCAGGGCCATCCGATAGGCAATAGAACTGCGGTTTTCAACGTGCATCTGCGGCCAGGCTGGCAGTGGGGGAATATGCCACTGCGGATCACGGAAAATGGCCTGGCCAGCAAGCATGCGGCAGCCCGCGATGCTCACCTGATCGCTTACCCGAATCGGCGTACCGTTCAGCTGTGCCCCAAGGCCACGGGCGGCCAGAAAGAATTCGTCAAGGATCGGGTTAAACACGACGCCGCAGAGCGGACGGCCGTCATGGACCACGGCGGCGCAGATGGTGAACTGCGGGCGATGCCTGATGAATGCGCTTGTGCCATCAATGGGATCGACAATGAAAAGTGTTTCTGCACTCAGCCGTGCCTTGTCATCGGCACTTTCTTCCGACAGCCAGGCATAGTCCGGCCGGGCTGGTCGAAGTCGCTCTTCCAGCAGCGTGTTGATCGCCAGGTCGGCCTCACTGACGGGTGAGCCGCCTTTCTTGTTCCAGGTCTTGAGCGTACCGCCAAAGTGGCTGCGGGCCAGCGCACCTGCCTCGCGTACCGTCTGTTCGAGCAGGCGCAGATCGGCCGCGAGATCAGGCACCGGCAATGGTCATGCCCTCGACGCGCAGCGTCGGCGCGTTGGTCCCGTACCGGAATTCCAGATCGTTCGCCGGAGTCAACTGGCGGAACATGTCCTTGAGGTTTCCAGCAATCGTTACGCCAGAGACAGGATAGCGGATCTCGCCACTCTCGATCCAGAAACCGCTGGCGCCACGGCTATAGTCGCCGGTGACGGCATTGACGCCCATGCCCATCAGTTCGGTAACGTAGAAACCGTCCTTGATATCTGCGATCAGCTGTGCCCGATCAAGTTGTCCCGGCTCCATGTAGAGGTTGGTCGGAGCCGGTGCCGGTGGTCCGCTGGTGCCACGTGCTGCATGACCGGTCGTTGTCAGGCCCAGCTGGCGTGCACTGGCGCAGTCGAGCAGCCAGGACGTCAGAACGCCCTTGTCGATCAGATTCTGGCGACGATTGCGTACGCCTTCGCCATCAAAGGGTTTTGAGCGCAGCCCGCGCATACGATGCGGATCATCGACAATCGTGATGGACGGAGCGAACACCTCGCTGCCGAGTCTGTCCTTCAGAAAGCTGACGCCACGCGCGATGGCTGAGCCCGAAATTGCGCTGACAAAGTGACCGAGCAGGCCCCCGGCGACGCGCGGATCGAAAATCACGGGCAGGGTCGCCGATTTTGCCTTGCGGGGATTGAGACGGGCGACAGCGCGTTCGCCAGCCCTGCATCCTACGACACTGACCGATTCAAGATCGCTCGCGTGGCGGGCGCTGACCCCGTCATAGTCGCGTTCCATGCCGGTTCCTTCGCCAGCCAGCACCGAAACGCCGAGACTGCTGCTGGTGGCGGCGTACTGACCGAAAAATCCCTCGCTGGTGGCAAGCGCGATTGCGGTGCGGCCAAAGGAGGCTCCGCCGCCCTCGGAATTGGTAACGCCGGGCACGGCCATGGCGGCGGCCTCGATGTCCTTGGCGCGTGCAATCAGCGTCTCGACCGCCGGTTCGCCGGCGTCCTCGAGATCCAGGAAGGGGACCTTGGTGGCCAGAAGCTCGGCGGGCGCAAGTCCGGCATAGGGATCTTCCGGGGCGAGGCGGGCCATGGCCACCGCCCGTTCGGGAAGGCCGTCCACCGCCTCACGCGCCAGATCGCTCGAGGATACGAAGGCGACCCGCTGGCCGACAAAGACCCGCAGTCCCAGATGTCGGCTTTCGGAACGTTCCACATCTTCCAGCTTGCCCAGCCGGTAGGAGACCCCGGAGGCGGTACTGTTCACGATGAGGGCGTCGGCCGCATCAGCGCCAGCGGCGCGGGCCGCGGCGATCAGATGCGCAAGAAGGTCCTGGGCGGTGTCGGGTATTGTCACGGTCTCAGGAAGCCACAGCCAAAGGCACGATCGCAAGCCAAAGCAGTGCGACAATCCCGACAATGTAGGCCAAAAAGGTCAGGACCATGCCCACAAGGCGCATGGTCGAGGGCCCCTCGTTGCGGGACAATGCGATGCCGTGAAGGACACGGCCAAGCGTGAGGGGCAGGCCGACGGCGTGCAGGATCCACACCGGGCTTCCCAGAGAACTCAGCCCCAGCATCAGAATGAGGGCCATAGGGGTATACTCGGTGTTGTTGGCGTGGGCCCTTAGCGGGCGGCCAAGCTCGGGCAGGCCGCCATCGCCAATGCCGACCTTGGTCTTCACGCGGGCGCGCACCACCAGCACGCCCAGAGCAAGCATGATGAGGGCGTTGACGGCAGCATAGATGGCGAACAGGTGGAACGGGTCGGACAGAACACCAGACATCGTGAATCTCCCAGCCAAAACGGGGCGCCATGTGACGGCCCCGCACGAATAAGGTCAAGCGGGACGAGGTGAAAGATCCGCTGCAAAAGGGCTTATCCGGCCTTACGCTGACGCGGTGGCCTTCCTGGCGGCGGCAGCACCCGTGCGGCTTGAAAGAATCCCGGTCTCAAGGTGGGCGCGACGCTTCGCCCGTCATGCTTCTACCCGGAGTGTTGACGGCGGGGGCGGACTCGCTGGGGCTGATGCAGAGTCGCCGCTCGTGACAGACGATGCATATGTGAAAATGCTGAAGAATGTCGCCGCTGATCCGCAAGGGTGAGAGGCTATGCGGGTTCTGGCGTGAAAAAGGCGACCGCCAGGTGCCGGTCCGTTGTCGATTTTGGCGGGTCGCAGCAGTGTGAACCAGTACGACAGTGTGAACCAGTACGAGCCTGGGTTTGCTCACCTTTATACCGTTGAGGGGCAGATACGATTGGTGCCAGCCTGCGTCCATCTGAGCAAGCCTCGGTGGTTCACCAGATGGGCCGGCCATCGCCTGGCAGGCCGAGGCTATTCCAGATGTCGTTCACACGCGCGATGACGTGCGGATCCATGGCGATCTTGCGTCCCCATTCGCGACTGGTTTCGGGGGGTAGCTTGTTGGTGGCGTCGAGGCCGATCTTGGAACCCAGCCCAGACTGAGGGGAGGCAAAGTCCAGATAGTCGATCGGTGTGTGCTCGATCAGGGTGATGTCGCGGGCTGGATCCATCCGTGTTGCCACAGACCACATCACGTCTTTCCAGTCTCTTGCGTCAATATCCTCATCCACCACGATCACCCACTTGGTGTACATGAACTGACGCAGATAGGACCATGTGGCGAGCATGACCCGCTTGGCGTGTCCCGGATAGGCCTTTTTCATGCGGATTACGGCGATGCGGTAGGAACAACCTTCGGGCGGCAGCCAGAAGTCGAGAATCTCTGGGAACTGCTGTTGCAACAGAGGAATGAAGACCTCGTTGAGTGCTTCTCCGAGAATGCTGGGCTCGTCGGGTGGCCGGCCGGTAAAAGTAGACAGATAGATCGGTGTCGCGCGCATCGTCAGCGCCGTCACCGTGAACACGGGAAAGCGCTCCACCGAGTTATAATATCCCGTGTGGTCGCCATAAGGGCCTTCATCTGCATAGTCGGTGAGGCTGACCTCGCCCTCCAGTACGATCTCCGCTTCAGCCGGGACCTTGAGCGGCTGGCTCACGCAGTCGACGAGTTCGGCGCGGGCTCCGCGCATCAGCCCCGCAAACTGATACTCCGAGAGCGTATCGGGCACGGGCGTGACTGCGGCAAGAATGGTGCCTGGATCCGCGCCCAGGACCGCGGCCGCGGGCAAGGGTTCGGTGTGTGCCTTGGCCCAGCGCGCATGGTGCTGGGCGCCGCCGCGGTGTTTGAGCCAGCGCATGATGGTCTGGCGCTTGTTCAGCACCTGCATGCGGTAGATGCCGAGATTGAAGTTGTCCTCGCGGGCGTCCCCTGGGCCTTTGGTGACCACGAGCGGCCAGGTGATGAGGGGCGCAGGCTCTGACGGCCAGCAGGTCTGGACCGGCAGCTGTGTCAGGTCGATGTCATCGCCCCGCAGTATGATTTCCTGGCAGGGCGCCCTGCCGCCGAGGAGCCCGCCTCGAACTTTGGGCTTCATCGCGAGGGCGGTCTTGGCCAGCGGCAGGAGTTCCACGGCCTCGCTCAGCGAGCGCGGTGGGTCAGGCTGGCGCAGTGTTGCCAGCAGTTCGCCGACCTCTCGCAGGGACTTCGCGTCCCGCCGTTCCTTACCACCGAGGCTCACACCCATGGCCACGCGGCGGACGGTTCCGAACAGGTTTACGAGCACTGGAATGTCGCTGCGTCGGCCATCGGCCCGGATAGGCGCTTCGAACAGGACTGCCGGGCCCTGCTGCGCGAGCAGGCGCGTCTGGATTTCGGTCATTTCCAGAACCGTCGAAACGGGTTCGCTGACGCGCACGAGTTCGCCCTCGCTCTCAAGGCGGGCGATGAAGTCACGCAAGGAGCGATAGCTCATGAAAATCCTGCCGGCATGTGTCTGTGTCTTATCGCCCCCTTGCGCCCGCACTGACAAGGCACGACCGGTCGGCCGGTCACGGCATTGTGGCCATTGAGGTTTCGGGTCGATATTTGCACCGGCCGCAAGAGCCGGTAGGCTGGAAAGAAGACCGGTGGCCGTCGATTCGCGAACGCGGCCTATCAGATTTAGGGGTACTCAATGCTCTTCAGTCGCATCAAACCGCTCGACGCCATTCTGGCCACGGCGGAACAGAAGTCGCTGCGCCGAACGCTGGGCGCATTTCAGCTGACTATGCTGGGTATTGGGGCTGTCATCGGCACGGGTATCTTTGTCCTCACCTCTGAGGCGGCACAGAAGGCCGGCCCCGGCATGATGGTTTCTTTCGTGATTGCCGGCTTTGTCTGTGCGGTGGCAGCACTTTGCTATGCCGAACTGGCATCGATGGTACCTGTGGCGGGCAGCGCCTACACCTATACCTATGCCGTCGTCGGCGAAGTGCTGGCCTGGATGGTCGGCTGGGCGCTCATCCTTGAATATGCCGTGGGTGGAAGCGCTGTGGCGGTGGGCTGGTCAGGCTATTTTGTAGGCCTGCTCGATTCGAGTTTTGGGATTCACATTCCGCTATGGATTTCGGTCGGACCGAGCCAGGGTGGGGTTATCAACCTTCCTGCCGCCGTGATTTCGGCGATTGTTACCGGGCTTTTGATCCTCGGCACCACCGAAAGTGCGCGGGTCAATGCGATACTGGTTAGCATCAAAGTCATCGCCCTGACGGTATTTATCGCGCTGACGCTACCGGTAATCCACACCGCCAATTTTCATCCTTTCATCCCCAATGGCTGGGGCACGGTCGGCATCGTCGGGGCCGCGTCCTCAATTTTCTTTGCGTATGTTGGGTTTGACGCGGTGTCGACTGCCGCCGAGGAAACTACCAATCCGCAACGCAACGTTCCCCTCGGGCTGATTGGCAGTCTGGTGATCTGCACGATCTTCTATCTGCTGGTCTCGGCAGGGGCGATCGGCGCGATCGGCGCGCAGCCCGTGCGGGGGTTGCACGGGGCAATCCTGCTGCCGGGCTCGGCTCAACTCGCTGAACGCTGCCAGCAGATTGTTGCCGGCGGTGCCGTGCAGCCGCTGGCCTGCAGCCACGAGGCGCTGGCGCATGTGCTGCGCGTGATCGGCGATGTCGGCGTTGGCAATCTCCTCGGGCTGGCCGCGTTTGTCGCTTTGCCGTCGGTGGTGCTGATGATGATTTTCGGCCAGACACGGATCTTTTTCGTGATGGCGCGCGATGGTCTTCTGCCGCCGGTCCTGGCATCGGTGCACCCGCGGTTTAAGACGCCGCATGTCGTGACGGCGCTCACCGGCGTGTTTGTGATTCTGATGGCGGCATTCCTTCCCGTTGGGACTTTGGCCGACTATTCCAATTCCGGCACCTTGTTCGCGTTTGCGATGGTTGCGGTCTCGGTTTTGGTGCTGCGCGTCAAGGACCCGCAGCGCCATCGCCCGTTCCGGACGCCGATGCTGTGGCTGGTAGCGCCGCTTGCGGTCATTGGCTGCATCGGGCTTTACATCAAATTGCCCTTGGTCGCGATCCTGGTCCTGCCAGGCTGGGGCGCGATCGGCTTGCTGGTGTACATCTTCTACAGTCGTTCGCGCAGCTATGTCGGAAGGGGCGTTATTGGCGTCGAGCCTCTTGAGCCATCGCCGATGCCGGGACTCATGGAGTGACGCGGGCGCCTAGCGCCCGCTGACACCTTTGCCGATATAGCGTGAGGCGGGCCGGAGCAGCCGGCCCCGGCGTTGCTGTTCGA
This sequence comes from Alphaproteobacteria bacterium, assembly GCA_028869725.1. Classification (GTDB taxonomy): domain Bacteria; phylum Pseudomonadota; class Alphaproteobacteria; order Micropepsales; family Micropepsaceae; genus Rhizomicrobium. The sequence goes on from JAGWRJ010000518.1 coordinate 9,929, forward strand.
GCGCATGAGCGGTCCAGCCAACTGTACGGGCGCAGGCGAACAACCCTGTGAACGCGTGGCGCGGGATCTGCAGCGTATCGAGCAGGATCGCGGTGTAGAACTCGACATTGGTGTCGAGCGGGCGCTGCGGATGCCGTTGTGCCAGTGCCG
>JAGWRJ010000519.1 GCA_028869725.1 Alphaproteobacteria bacterium
ATCCTTAGCGCAGGACATGGCGGATCATCCCAAGGATGAGGATACCTTTGGTGCCGTACCCTTGTGTCATGTGTGGCTCAGCTCGACCACATCCTCATAGGTTCTAAGGCCCGGCTTTTGCGCATTGACCAGCACTGCCATATTGCCGGGCAGATGTGCGTTTTTCCACATCTTGGTATGGGCCCGGGGAATGTCTGCCCAAGGAAAGACTTCACTCATGCACGGATCAAGGCGACGCTCCACCATCAGCCGGTTGGCCTGGCTTGCCTGATAGAGATTGGCGAAGTGGCTGCCCTGAATGCGCTTTTGGCGCATCCAGACATACCGCGCATCGAAGGTAATGTTGTAACCCGTGGTTCCGGCGCAGAAGACGACCATACCGCCGCGCTTTACCACCAGGCAGGACACAGGAAATGTCGCCTCACCGGGATGCTCGAACACCATATCGACGTCATTGCCCTTGCCGGTGATCGACCATATCGCCTTGCCAAAATTACGTGCCTCCTTGAGCCAGCCGTCATATTCAGGTGTGCCGACCGACGGCATAGGGCCCCAGCACTGGAAATCCCTGCGGTTGATAACGCCCTTTGCACCCAGGCTGAGGACGAATTCACGCTTGGATTCATCTGAGATAATGCCAATGGCATTGGCACCGGAAACTGCACAAAGCTGCACCGCGAAGCTTCCCAGCCCACCGCTCGCACCCCAGACAAGAACGTTATGACCGGGACGCAGAATATGGGGGCGGTGGCCGAAGAACATACGATAGGTCGTGGCCAGGGTGAGCGTGTAGCAGGCGGCTTCCTCCCAGGTCAGATGACGGGGCCGTTCCATGAGTTGGCGGTCCTGTACACGCGCGAACTGGGCAAAGCTTCCATCTGGCGTCTCATAGCCCCAGATGCGCTGGCTGGGTGAGAACATCGGGTCACCACCATTGCATTCTTCGTCGTCGCCATCATCCTGATTGCAATGGACCACGACTTCGTCGCCAACCTTCCAGCGGGTAACCTTCGAGCCGGTGGCCCAGACGATGCCAGAGGCATCGGAGCCCGCGATATGAAATGGCCATTTGTGACCATCGATCGGTGATACTGGTGTGCCCAACGCCGCCCATATTCCGTTATAATTGACCCCTGCTGCCATGACGAGAATCAGCACGTCATGGGAGTCGAGCTCCCAGGTCGGAACGACCTCAAGGCGCATCGAGCTTTCCGGCGGGCCATGACGTTCCTTGCGGATTGTCCAGGCATACATGGTCGAGGGTACATGGCCGAGCGGGGGGATTTCGCCAATCTCATAAAGATCCTTGCATTCGGCCTTTTTGGTGTTGATGTCCGCCAGAGCCATGGTTTGTTGTCCGGTTACGCGCCGCACCATGCGGCAGGTCACACCCAGCAGGATTGGGCCAGCGCCCTTGCCCTGGCAAGGAGTTTTGCGCAACAGCTGAACAGGTCAGGAACGTAAGGACATTGCGCGCGTCGCTGATCTGGAGCCGACGGCCCGCCACCTCTAATCCAGAAGGCGCGGGAGTGAAGCTTCGGCAAAGTGATGTTGCGCTGCACCGCATGAGCGGATTTTATGAGCGCTCCTGACCACAAAGGCCATCTGATGCACGACAAGCCCTGGATTTTCCGCACCTATGCCGGCCATTCGAGCGCAAGGGCCTCCAACGCGCTATACCGCAGCAATCTCGCCAAGGGCCAGACCGGGCTGTCGGTGGCGTTCGATCTTCCCACACAGACCGGCTACGACAGCGATCATGCGCTGGCGGCGGGAGAGGTGGGCAAGGTTGGCGTTCCGATCTGTCACCTGGGAGACATGCGCGCGCTCTTTGATGCGATTCCGCTTGCACGTATGAACACGTCGATGACCATCAATGCGCCGGCAGCGTGGCTTCTTGCGCTTTATATTGCGGTCGCTGACGAGCAGGGTGCGGCGCGGTCTGAGCTTTCCGGTACCACCCAGAACGACATCATCAAGGAATACCTTGCGCGCGGCACCTATATCTTCCCGCCAGGTCCTTCACTCAGACTGTCGAACGATGTCATTGCCTTTACAACTAAGGAATTGCCCAGATGGAATCCGATAAATCTCTGTTCCTATCATCTGCAGGAGGCCGGTGCGGACGCCGTTGAAGAGGCGGCGTTCGCACTGTCTGCGGCAATTGCTGTGCTGGATGCCCTGAAAGCCTCAGGTGGAGTTGAGGCCAGAGCTTTTCCCCAGGCTGTCGGTCGTATCTCGTTTTTCGTCAATTCCGGAGTGAAGTTCATAACCGAGATCTGCAAGCTACGGGCCATGTCGGCGCTATGGGACGAGATTGCCTGTGAGCGCTTTGGCGTAGAAGATCCGAAGTTGCGGCGCTTTCGTTATGGTGTACAGGTCAATTCTCTCAATCTTACTGAACAACAACCCGAGAACAATGTGTACCGGATTCTTTTCGGCATGCTTGGCGTGACGCTGTCAAAGGATGCTCGTGCACGAGCCATACAGCTGCCAGCATGGAACGAGGCGCTTGGCCTGCCGAGACCGTGGGACCAGCAGTGGTCGCTGCGGCTGCAGCAGATCGCGGCATTTGAAACTGACCTTCTGGAATTTGGTGATATCTTCACCGGCTCGCAGGTGATCGAGGGTCGGGTGGCGCAGCTCAAGGAGCAGATTCGATCTGAGATGGCGCGGATCGAGACGCTTGGTGGAGCAGCAAGCCAGCCGGCTCTTGAGTACATGAAGGAAAGACTGGTGCGGTCGCATGCGGCGCGCATTGAGGCGATCGAAAGCGGCGAAGAAGTCCGAGTGGGAGTGAACGCCTTTAGGCAGAGCGAGCCTTCGCCGTTGACCACCGACGATGATGCGTTCGTCACTGTTGATGTGGCTGCGGAAGCCGAGCAGATCACCCGCTTGAGGCAGTGGCGACAGACGCGTGATGAGACGGTGGTGCGTACGGCGTTGGGCGAGCTGGAAGCGGCAGCGAAAAATGCGCGTAATGTGATGCCGGCATCGATAGCCTGCGCCAAGGCGGGCGTTACGACGGGCGAGTGGGCTGACACGCTGCGGCGTATTTATGGCGCCTATCGCGCGCCCACTGGGATTGCCACGGAGGGCCCCGCGCGCAACAATGCGCGTATCATGGCGCTACGCGAGATAGTTGATGCGGCGTCGCAGCGATTGGGGCGCAAGCTATGTCTTCTGATCGCAAAGCCGGGGCTCGATGGCCACTCCAATGGTGCCGAACAGGTTGCGATCCGTGCCCGTGATGCTGGCTTTGACGTGCACTATGAGGGCATCCGGTTCACAGCCGAAGAGATCGTGGCGGCAGCAGAGGCGAAGAGGCCGCATGTGATTGGACTTTCAGTCCTGTCGGGAAGTCATATTGCCCTCATTACGGAGGTCATGGAGGAACTCAGGGCCGCCGGACTTGGCGAGATCAAGGTGGTGGCAGGCGGGATCATTCCCGCAGCTGATGCGTCCAAGCTCGAAAAAGCCGGTGTCGCCGCTGTATTTGGGCCAAGCGATTATGATCTCAATGCGGTTTTGGGCCGGATCGTTGAGCTGGTGGAGGGCTGAAGCCGCCTCGAGCCCCGTGTCCGGTCCAGGTGTCGAGAAGGTTTTGCCGTGAATCGAGACGCTTAAGGGCAGAGCGGCGGGAGCGGCCCGCACCTAACCTAGCCGCCTTGTGTCAAAGTACTCTGTGTGATAGAGTACTTTATACTTTTGGGAGGAGACAGTCATGCCCGTTAGCAGTAGCGAAGCCCGTCAGGCCCTTGACGATATCGCTCGCATCGAGCGGCGCAGCTTCACGGCGCACGGCTATAAGTCCGCGGCCCCCCAGCTCATCCTGTGGGGTGTGTTGTGGTTTCTTGGCTATGGCGCGACCTACCTGTTCGTGCGTCAAGCCGGATGGGTATGGCTCACGGTTGCTGTGGCTGGCGCGC
>JAGWRJ010000520.1 GCA_028869725.1 Alphaproteobacteria bacterium
CGGGCGCTTCGACGCCGGATACGAGGCTGAGCCCTGTTTGCAGGTCCCATGCATCACGCGCCTGCAATTCATGTCCGGAGACGACCGATGTGGCGGCTGGGATGCGGTCATTGGCTTCAGGGACGCGCGTGGCCGTCACGACCACCTCTTCGATACGCGATATGCCCTGGGCAAGTGCAGCTGTTGCGCTCACGCAGGCACCAATTGTCGCCAGCATCAGAACGTATTTGCGCACAATCTTCCCCCTAAAGCGTAGGTGTCGGCTGGCCGATGCGCGCGGGCGCCGGCAATGGCATACATCTAGGGGAACCTCGGGCAGGCCAGAACGCACATTTGTGTGAGAAATGTCGGCATGTATGTCCAGCCTTCTGGGAGCCCATGAGTATCGTGCGCGCGGACAGACGTACTGTGTCACGGTGACACGGCTGTGCCACATGTACCTGGTGCAATGCGCAAAATCGCGCGTAGGCGCGGTGCTGAGCCTCAGGGGGCAGATGGTCTGCCGGCCCGAGTGCCGTTATCCGATACGTCCTACAGTCACACCCTAAATCGCCGTCCGCGTGCGCGGAGCATGCGCGAAAATGCAAAGGTGTCGGCGGCAATCCTGCCGGTTCAGCTGGGCCACACCGTGATGCTACCCAAACGCTGCTGAGCCACTAAAAGATCTCGTGATCCTGCCCGAACCAGAGCGGTGAGCGCGCCAGGTCGATGAATTTGCGCTCGTCGTCAAGCAGGGCGGCGCCTGCAATACGTCCTTCGGTCGAGTTCAGCGCGGCTTCAATATCCGCAAGACTGTCCCACCATAACAGGGCCACACCGTCATACATCTGTGGGGCTGTGCGAGATGTGCGTATGGCCTCATTGAGGTCATGGGTGATGGCATGGCTCTGCACATAGCGGCGAATGCGCAGCGCCTTTTGGTGGCGAGCGACCAGAGGGGCGTGGGTGTTGCGCCAATAGGACTGGAATTCAGCGCGTGACAGATTGGGCAGGCGATGAAGGCAGAATGTAAGCTTGATCATGGTATTCTCCATTGGCATTGGGTAGGCCCACCAGGGAGTTAGCTATCGAGCCCAAACTCCTTGAGGATTGCTGCACGCTGTCCGTCCAGATCGGGCGCAGGGCGGCGTGTAGGCGGATCATCATAGGCCGAAAGCTTGATCGGGTTACCTTGCATGCGCCAGGGACCGACATCGGGGTCCTGCGCCGTCACGATCATGTTGCGGGAAAGTACCTGTGGGTCGACCATGACATCGGCAACCGTATTGAGCGGGGCGCAAGGAACGCCTTCAGCTTCAAGCAGGGCCAGCCATTCGCGCGCAGGCCTTTTCCTCAGCGTCTGTTCCATCTCCTCGGTCAGGGCCTCTACATGACGGACCCGCGCTCCATTGGTTGCAAAGCGCGGATCACGCGCCATGTCTTCACGCTCCAGGACGCGGGCAACCCGGGTAAAAAGCCCGTCATTGCCTGCGGCAATCGCGAGATATTTGTCCTTGGCGGCAAAGCAGGCAAAGGGTGCGATCGAGGGATGACGGTTGCCAAGGGGGCCGGGTGTCTGTCCGTTGGCGACATAGCGCGCGATGGCATTTTCTAGAAGCGCGACCTGGCAATCAAGCATCGCCACATCGACCATCATGCCCTGTCCGGTCCGGTTGCGATCATAAAGTGCGGTGGCGATGCCGATGGTCGCAAAGAGCCCGGCAGCAAGATCACCGACCGACGAGCCCACCCGCGTTGGCGGAGAACCTGGATGGCCGGTGAGCGACATGATCCCGCCCATCGCCTGGACCACCATGTCGTAGGCCGGGCGCGTCGCGTAGGGACCGCTGTGACCAAATCCCGAGACGGCTGCATAGATAAGGCGCGGGTAGCGCGCCTTGAGCATGTCCCAGCCATAGCCGAGTTTTTCCATGGTGCCGCCGCGATAATTTTCGATCAGAACGTCGGCCCGCGTCAGCAGGGCCTCGAAAATGGCGCGATCTGCCGGCGCCTTCAGATCAAGGGCGATCGATTCCTTGCCGCGGTTGATGCTCATGAAATAGCCAGACTTCTGGTTCCCGTCGTGGGTGGGTACGAAGGGGCCGATATGGCGGGCATCATCGCCGCTGTGCGGCGGCTCGATTTTGATCACGCGCGCGCCGAGTTCGGCAAGCATGAGTGCACTGTATGGACCGGCAAGAACGCGGGTCAGATCAAGGACGAGGAGGCCGGAAAACGGACCCGAAGGCGTGTCGGTCACAGAAAATCTCCAATCCAGTGTGCTGGCGGTGCAGGACGCAGCTGAAACTAAGAGGGCGCGGCTGGGCGCGCGATGGCGCGACGGCCTTCAGGTCGTGGGGTCGTCAGAGGTCGGCTGCGCGGCTAGCCGATGGCCGTCGAGCGCACGCTCGGCCTTGTCCGCGTGCGCCCGCTCAAGCTGCTTTTGCGCTTTGGTGCGGCCATGACGCTGCCGGTTGGCATCGGCTTCGGTCTGTTTTTGCGCCCGCATCCGGTTCTTGCGGGCGGACCGCAGGTTAATCATCTGCGCCATCGTGTCTGTCCTATTGCAGCGAAGCTTTATACGCAGGCCGGCCAGTGATGCGGGCACAATATGCGGCCAGGACATCAGTTTGGGCCATGAGCTTGAACTGGATCATCCAATTTATTCCGCCTCCTACCACGATATCTGCCGCTGAAAAGCGGTCCCCGAGAAAATAGGGGCGCCCCTTCAGGTGGGCGTTCAGAACCTCTTCCACCTCTTCCGGCGGCGCCCAGCCCATCATGCCGAAAACATGATTGATGTTGAGCCGTCGTGCGATGAAGGCCGGTTCCATGACACCGGAACGATAGGCGAGCCAGGACAGATACTCGCCGCGTAAAGGCTCGCCGACGCGCGGACCAAGACCAGCCTCGGGAAACTGGTCGGTGAGATAAAGTGCGATGGCGCTGGTTTCAAATACGGTATGCCCGTCCTGTGTCAGGGCAGGCACCTTGCCATGCGGATGCGGATTTTCCGGATCGCGCGCTCCGGTACCATCGGGACGGCGTATGGCCGAGACGACACGCGTTTCGTAAGGAACGCCCAGTTCCTCCAGTAGCCAGACGATGGCGCTGGAACGTGAATTGGGCAGATGGTGCAGCGTGATCATGGACACTCGCCTTCTTTGGGCGCAGCAAAAGCCGGCATGGGCCGCGGGCAGACAGATGCCGAGCCTAGTGTCCGCGCTGCGCGGCGGCAAGCGCACTCAGCCTCAATGCGCTTGCAAGGGGGCGGGTGCCCCGAGCCGCATCGATCTGGCTGACATAGTGCGCAAGGCTCTGACCTGCGCGGTCGGCTTCGGCTTCGAGGACGCGCCAGAATTCCGGTTCAAGCGCGACCGAGGTGCGGTGGCCCAGAAGGGTGAAGGAGCGTTTTCTGAGGTTCACGGCGCACGATCCAGTACGGGACGGAACGCAAAGGTCTTAAGGGCAGCGGCGAGACTGCGGGCCCGACGCTGCGGCGTCATCAGAAGACGGGGGCGGTGTAGCCGGGCAACATCTCCCGCCACGAGGATGGCATTGCGATTGATCCAGCCTGGTCGGTCAAGCAGGCGTACATGACGGAAGACCGATCTCAGGCGTGTGCCGATGTCATGTGGCAACGGATCCGCATCATCGGCCACGATGAGGTTGAGAAGTAAAAGCCCGCGCGGGCGCAGGCGCGCTTTCGCCGAGGTGAAGAATGCATCGGTGAGAAGATGCGCCGGAATGTGCTGGCCCATATAGGCATCAAGCACGATGGCATCGAAGCGTTGCCGGGTCCGTTTCAAAAACGTGGCGCCGTCACTCTGTCGACGCTCGATCGCAGCGGGCATCTGAAAATAGTCATGCGCGATCACGAAGGCGGCCGGATCGATATCCACCACGACAGGTGCTGCTCCGGCATAATGCAGCATCGTGGCCAGTGTCCCGCCACCGCAGCCGATGATGGCGACCCTGTGGACCCGTTTCTGGCGCAGCAGTCCATAGAGGGCATGCACATAGTCGGCGAGGCTGACCCCATTGCGATCTGCTTCGCTTTGATGACCGCCGCCGCGCCAGTAGGACACCGTTCCGGTCGCGTTATTCTGTTCGATGACGCCCGCAAGGGCACTGATCTGTGAGGTGGGACGCACGCGTTACCTGGGCCCGATCATGTCTTCAGGCCGAACAATAGCGTCGAACTCTTCGGCCGTGACATATCCGCCCTTGACGGCTTCCTGTTTCAGCGTGGTGCCATTTTTGTGTGCGGTCTTGGCGATCTTGGCGGCATTGTCATAGCCGATCTTGGGCGCGAGCGCGGTTACCAGCATGAGTGAGCGCTCAAGACCTGACTTGATATTGTCGAGCCTTGGTTCGATGCCGACGACGCAGTGATCCGTGAAGCTTTCGGCGGCATCCGCAAGCAGGCGTACGCTCTGCAGGAAATTGTACGCCATCACCGGATTATAGACATTCAGTTCGAAATTGCCCTGGCTGTCGGCAAAGCTGAGGGCGGCATGATTGCCGAAGATCTGCACCGCCACCTGGGTCATGGCTTCGCACTGGGTGGGATTGACCTTGCCGGGCATGATCGAGGAACCCGGCTCGTTTTCTGGCAAGGAAAGTTCACCAAGACCGGAGCGGGGGCCGGAGGCCAGAAAACGGATATCCTGGGCAATCTTGAAGCAGGACGCGGCCAGCGTGTTGATGGCGCCGTGGGCAAAGACCATGGCGTCATGGGCCGCCAGCGCTTCGAATTTGTTGGGTGCGGTGACGAAGGCAAGCCCGGTGATCGCGGCAATCCGCGCCGCCACCTTTTCGGCAAAGCCTACGGGCGCATTAAGTCCGGTGCCAACCGCGGTACCGCCCTGTGCCAGTTCCATCAGTTTGGGCAGGCTCTGCTCGACGCGCTCGATGCCATTTGCGATCTGCTGGGCATAGCCGGAGAATTCCTGTCCCAGAGTGAGCGGCGTTGCATCCTGGGTATGGGTGCGGCCGATCTTGATGATGTCGCGAAACTCGTGCGCCTTCTGAAACAACGCACGGTGCAGTTTGCCCAGAGCCGGCAGCAGACGGTGATGAATTTCTTCGGCGCAGGCGATGTGCATGGCCGTGGGGTAGGTGTCGTTGGACGACTGGCTCATATTGACGTGATCATTGGGATGAACCGGCTTCTTTGATCCGAGTTCTCCGCCCAGCATCTCGATGGCGCGATTGGCGACCACTTCATTGGTATTCATGTTGGATTGGGTACCCGAGCCGGTCTGCCACACCACCAGGGGAAAATGGTCGTCGAGCTTGCCGTCGATCACCTCCTGGGCGGCCGCGACGATTGCCTTACCGAGTTGGGGATCGAGGCGCCCCAGATCCATATTGGTCTCGGCGGCTGCCCGCTTGACGACGCCAAGGGCCCGGATGATGGGCTGGGGCTGTTTTTCCCAGCCGATCTTGAAATTGCCAAGGCTGCGCTGCGCCTGGGCGCCCCAGTAGCGGTCCGCGGGGACCTCGATGGGACCAAAGGTGTCGGTTTCAGTGCGGGTCTTTGTCATGGCCGGGCCTCACGGAATTTCGCTGGGCCGCTGTGTAATCCCTAAGGCCGCAATCGTCCATGCATTGCTCAGCCGACCCCGGCCTGGCTCATTTCTTGCGGAAGGCGTCGAGGCTGACAACTTCGCCAGGCGCCGCGGGCTTGTCGGCTGGTTTTTCCGCCGCAGAACCAGGGCTCTGTGCGCCCGGCGTTGCGGGTTCAACTGGCCGCAGGCCGTCATTGGGAACATCGGCAACTTTGAACTGCAGGCCGAATTGGACACCAGGATCGACAAATGCCGTCAGGGCGGCAAAAGGAATGACGAGTTCGGCAGGCAATTTGCGAAAGGTCAGGGTGACCTTGAAGTGATCCTCCTCGACCTTGAGCCCCCAGAACTGGTGCTGCAGGACGATGGTCATCTCGTCGGGATATTGCTCGTGCAGAAAGTCGGGAATGTCGACGCCGGGAAAATTAGTCTTGAAGGTCAGGTAAAAGTGATGGCTGCCAACCAGCGCCTGGCGTTCTACCCGGCGCAGTGCTTCGCGCACCACCCCGCGCAGGGCGTTATCCATCAGAGCTTCGTAACCGATGTAATCCTTACTCATAGGAACCCTTTGTTGTGGCCACAGTAGGCACAGGGCGAGCGCTGTCAATGCGCGTCATGTGGACGAGACGTGGCACCATCGCGGGATCCGGATGACGCGGCGCCCTGCGGCTGCCCGAGCTATATCTCACACGGTCCGCTGCGACCACGCTGACCATAACGCCACCCCGGCGCGGGAGGCCACCCCAAATGCGCCACGTCATGCCAGCAGCTGCGCGGTGTAGCGTGGACGATGTTCGCTTGAGGGCGGGCAGATTATCGAGGGGCCACATGGCTCCGCGTCCTCAGGCAGGGACAGGGGTTGGACGCGCCTCTGCCCGGTGTGTTGCCTAAGGGTCGCGCTTTGTCGCGATTTGCATTTGTTGCTCACTCCGTCCGCGCGAACATGATATGGACCATCTGTCCGCCATGAACCGATACGAGCCCGTCCCGCAGCCCAGTTCCGAGCCCGCCCCGCGCGCGAGCGAGTCTCCTTCTGCATGGGCGCTGCTGCGTGTGTTTCGTCACCGGAACTATCGGTTGTTCTTCTCCGGTCAGCTGGTGTCGTTGATGGGGACCTGGATTACGCAGGTGGCCCAGGGCTGGCTTGTCTATGATCTCAGCCATTCTCCGCTCCTGCTCGGGATCACCAGTTTTGCAGGCCAGGTTCCCGTCTTCTTCATTACCTCATTCGGCGGCATGGTGGCGGACAGGGTCGATCGTCGCCGCACGCTCATGGTCACCCAGTCGCTGGCCATGCTGCAGGCGGCAACACTTGCCATTCTGACGCTGAGCGGGGTTATCCAGGTCTGGGAGGTGGTGGCCCTGGCGCTTTTCAAGGGCGTCGTCAACGCCTTTGACGTGCCTACCAGGCAGGCATTTATCGTGGACATGGTCGGGCGTGAGGATCTGCGCAACGCGATTTCGCTGAACTCGATTATGTTCAATCTCGCCCGCGTGATCGGTCCCAGTCTGGCCGGTGTGATCATCGCTGTGTGGGGAACGGGCGTGTGCTTTTCGGTCGATGCCATATCCTACGCAGCGGTACTGTTCGGCATTTTCCTCATGATCGTGCCCGCACGACAGAAACGTGTGGCTGGAAAGCCCTTCACCGAACTTCGGGACGGCTTCCGCTATGCCTGGAATTCGCACACCATCCGCGTCACCCTGCTTCTGGTTTCGGTTCTGGCAGCGTGCGGCGCGTCCTATGTTTCGCAGATGCCGGCGGTGGCGCGCGAAGTGCTGCACCAGGGTGCAGGCGGGCTTGGCGCCCTCATGGCTTCGATCGGGATCGGTGCCCTGTTTGGCGCCTATGGCCTTGCCCGGGTACCGGACCGTCATCTGCTGCTGACACCGGTGCTGTCCTCTGTGAGCTTTGGGCTGTCCCTGATCGCGTTCTCGCAATCCCATCTCTTGTGGCTGTCGATGCTGCTCTTGATGCCGGCGGGCTGCAGCCTGGTACTGCTCGGTGGGGCCGCCAATACCATCATCCAGACGGTGAGCGACGACCATGTGCGCGGCCGGATCGTGGCGCTCTACACGATGTCCTTCATGGGAATGATGCCGTGGGGGTCCTTGGCGTTAGGCTGGCTTGCCGATGAAATCGGGGTCGACAGGGCCATTGGCCTGGGCGGCGTACTCTGCGTGTTGGCGGCGATAGCCGCCTATTATGGCCGCGGGCCGCGCTACACTCTCACTCCGCCGGCCGCCAGCTAGCGACAGGCACGAAAGATAGGTCTGTGAAGTGGGGAGCTTCTGTTGCCCGGTGCTCCCCGAACCGCGCTTACCTATTAGGCAGCGAGGGCCATTTCGTTGTCGTTGGCACCTGTACGATCAGCCCGATAACGGCGGATACCATACCGGACGAAAGGTCAGCCTTTACACGTCTGTCGATCCTGTTTCGCCCCCACAGATACCCACCCGAAATGTCAGGCTTTAAGCCTGATGGGCATGTGGTGGAGGCGCCGGGTACCGCCCCCGGGTCCAGTCCGCTTATTGCGCAGCCGTTTATCGTCATAGTCCGGGCAAGCCCGAACAGATCTAATATAAGGCGCAAGGCTTAAGACTTAAAGACCGAGGACGGCGACCGACCAAGGGCGCCGGCGGGCGAGGGCCTGAGACAGGTCTGCCAGGGCGATATTTTCTGTGGTCAGAGGGGGCCCTGCGTCCCTGGCGCTGTCGCCCCCGCCGCCATGGCCTTGCTACAGTCCGTGGGCAATTGTCGTTCCGAATCGCGATGCAGCAATATCTCGATCTGATGAAGCGGGCCCTCACGGAGGGGGTCGAAAAGCGCGACCGCACCGGAACCGGTACCCGCTCGATCTTTGGTCACCAGATGCGCTTCGATCTGGCGGCCGGGTTTCCCCTGGTCACGACCAAAAAACTCTTCACCAAGGCAATCATCGTCGAACTGCTCTGGTTTTTGCGCGGCGACACCAATGTTGGCTTCCTGCACGCGCACAATGTCACGATCTGGGATGAATGGGCCGACGCATCAGGTGAACTGGGGCCGGTGTATGGGCATCAGTGGCGCTCCTGGCCGGACGGAAAGGGTGGTCACATCGATCAGATCGTCGAACTGGTTCAGGCCATCAAGACCAATCCCGATTCGCGGCGTCTGATAGTCACCGCCTGGAATCCAGCCGACATTTCGCAGATGGCGCTGCCGCCCTGCCACTGTCTGTTCCAGTTCTATGTCGCCGAGGGGCGCCTTTCCTGCCAGCTCTATCAGCGTTCGGCGGACATCTTTCTAGGCGTTCCCTTCAATATCGCCTCCTATGCGCTTCTTACGCTGATGCTGGCGCAGGTATGTGGGCTCAAGCCCGGGGAATTCATCCACAGCCTGGGCGATGCGCATCTCTATCTCAATCATCTGGACCAGGCCCGCGAGCAGCTCGCGCGTACGCCCTATCCGTTACCTACAATGCGCATCAATCCTGAAGTCATGGATCTTTTTGCCTTCCGGCTCGAGGATTTCGAACTCGTGAACTATCGCGCCCACCCCCACATCAAGGCGGAGGTGGCAGTGTGAGTCTCGTGATCCGTCGCGCCGTGCCTAAGGACGGGGCACTCGTGTTCTCTTTCATTCGTGAGCTTGCCGCGTACGAACGGTTGTCGGATGAGGTCAGCGCCGGCGAAGCTGACATCACTGCGGCGTTGTTTGCCGCTGTGCCACGGGTCTTTTGCGACATTGCTGAGTGGAACGGCGAAGCCGCCGGCTTTGCACTCTGGTTCTATAATTTTTCCACCTTCCGCGGACGCCATGGCGTCTATCTCGAGGATCTTTTCGTGCGCCCGCAGCTGCGAGGCAAGGGTATTGGCAAGGCGCTCCTCGTGCACCTCGCGCGTCGCGCGGTGATGGAAGGCTGTGCCCGTCTCGAATGGAGTGTGTTGACCTGGAACAGCCCGTCCATTGCTTTCTATGAATCGCTCGGCGCAAAGCGCCAGGAGGGCTGGTATGGCTACCGGCTCACCGATGCGGCGCTCCTGCACCTGGCAAGCTGAGAGATCGCGCAATGGCACTTGCGACCCCGGAGATCGTTCTCATCCTTGCGCGGGCCCACAATGGCGTGATCGGCAAGGACAACCGTCTTCCCTGGCGTATTCCCGAGGATATGCAACGCTTCAAGGCGCTGACTTTGGGAAAGCCCGTCATCATGGGGCGCAAGACCTGGGACTCGCTTCCCCGCAAGCCGTTGCCTGGGCGTACCAACATTGTCCTGAGCCGCAGCCTTGTTCCCACAGTGGGGGGCGTTGTGGTCGCGGACAGCCCGGCACAGGCTCTGTCACTGGCGCGCGTGGAACATCCCGCCGAGATCGCAGTGATTGGCGGTGCAGAGGTCTATGCCGCGTTTCTGCCATGGGCCAACCGGATCGAACTCACCGAGATCGATGCCGACATAGCGGGTGACACCGTCCTGCCCGACTTTCCGCAAGGTCAATGGCGCGAGGCGGCCCGCACGCAGCATGTCAGCCCCGATGGGCTCGCCTATGCCTTCGTCACCTTGGTGCGAACCGTTACGAGCCCTTGCCTTCAGCCTCCAGCGGATTAGCCTTGCCGTGATGGAAAAAGGGGGTGCGCATGAGCATTCGTGAAGTTGCAAGCGGATTGAAGTTTCCCGAAGGGCCGGTCGCCATGGATGACGGCTCGGTTATTGTGGTCGAGATCCAGGCCAAGAAGATTACCCGGGTCAAACCGGATGGGAAAAAACAGACCATTGCGGTGTGCGAGGGCGGCCCCAATGGCGCAGCTATCGGTCCTGACGGGGCACTTTATGTCTGCAACAACGGCGAGAATTTCGAATACCACCGCCGTCAG
>JAGWRJ010000521.1 GCA_028869725.1 Alphaproteobacteria bacterium
ATGCAACCAGCAATGGCATTATTCGAGTTGCGGGCTGGTTCGGGGGTTACGGTCGGATGGTAGAAATCCAGGATGCGTTTGGTATCCAGACCATCTACGGCCACCTCTCCCAAATTCGCGTAAGGGTTGGAGAGCGTGTCAAGCGCGGCCAAAGGCTCGGTGATCTAGGCAGTTCTGGATACTCAACTGGGCCTCATCTACATTACGAGATCCGAGTCGCCGGCCGTCATGTCGATCCTATACCCTATATGAAGGTTCTTGTGCGACCCTCCCAAGCACGGGCGGCCCAGGCGTTCGAAATCATGCGAGAGGGACACATCGTAAAGTAGTCCCTCTGAATACCGTCGCAATGAAGGTGCTATCGCCAGGGTTCGCTGACGTTTCCTCCGCATAGAGATCGAACCCAAACATGGTATCCATGTGGGGCAAACGTGTCCGGTATGAGGGGGAGATAGTTGTGCCAATGACCTGTGGATGTCTGCGTCGGGCCGTCCACATCGGTATTCGGCTGTCAGCAGGAGGTAGCTGGACGCCGAGCCGGCGGTTGCCCAAACTTGGGGTCCGAGGCAGATAAGTGTTGGCATGTAATTCTGATTTCGCCCAACCGTCGATGTCCACGAATACTCACTTAGTTTCCGCCTTCCCGATTTGGCTTCGGCGGGAAACGACCGGTGATGCTTCTGGCGACGACCATCGTCATAAGCAGAACAGCGAGGACGAGAAGTTCGTTGGTGGGAACCGTGTTGGCATAGATTTTTGCCAGCATGTCCCGAAGGATGAAGACCGCTACCACATCGATAAGCGCCGATAGTCGGAGACGACGGAGACGAACGTAGTCGATGATCGTGCCAAACAACTCGATGATGATGAAGACGTCGAGGATGCCGGTGACCATTTCCCGAAATTCGACGTCATTGAGCTGCACGTCTTTCAGGTTTGGGATGAGATGAAACAGCGTCGCAAGGATATCCGCGAAGGCCAGCCCGAGTGTGCACACCATGACAAGGACGAGCCCGCTCACGATCACGTTGACGATGATGTCGTAGACCCGAAGAATCCTGCGCATCAATCCGAACTCCGCAAACCTTGTTCCCCAATCAATCGGTAGACGCTTCCACAAACCTGCGCCAGTGATCCCGTGCGGCCCGCGAAACGATCATTCGGAAATTCTAGGGCATTTGGTCGTGAAGTCAGATGACGCCGGAGGCGCATCGGATTTCGCTGCAAGAGCCGCCGCCCGATGGTCGGATGATAGGCCAGGAACTCGCCCCGCACGACCTGCCACATCATGCTCACAAGCAGCTTCAGCCTGGAGCTCCCAATACCGGTGGGGGCAGGAAGTTCGTTGGACTGCCAAGCGGCCCGACCTTACTTTATTGTAAAGATGAGCATTCTTCGTTCCATCGCTCCGACCGATCCGGTAACCGAAACCTGCCTCAACAAGATCAGCCAATGACCCCTCCGCCGAACGGTGCGGTAGAGGGCGAGGCTGCAGTCACCACGCAGCCATCGGAGGGACCATTGCGCCGCATACTTCTGACACGTTTCGTTCCGTTGCTGGCATCGATCGCGGCCCCATTCGGGGCGGGCTGCGCCTACGCAGCCCCGGTATATCCGCATGTCAGTGCGCAACTGGCGCGCGCGCCGGGAGATCATCTGCCCCCTTTGCCCTCGGTCGCACAGGCTGGACTGGGACCGGTCGCCGCTGCAACTCCGCACGACGCGGCGGCCCTGGGGCACTTCGACGTCCTGATCGCCGATGAGGGCAACAATCGGCTGCTGATCGTCAGTCCACAGAAAGAGATTCTCTGGGAGTACCATTTTCACGGCACCAGAGAAGGAGGCGACGACGCCTTCTTCACCGATCACGGCAGGCAGATCATCACCAATCTCGAGCACGCCCATTTCGTCGAGAAGATCGACATCGCGCAAAAAAAGCCGGTCTGGCAGTATGGCCGCCTGGGCTATCCTGGCTCGACCGGGGAGAAGCTCTACTACCCCGACGACGCCTATCAGATGCCCAATGGCAATGTGATTGTCGCCGACATTCGCAACTGCCGGATCATCGCGATCTCGCCCGACAAGCAGATTGTGC
>JAGWRJ010000522.1 GCA_028869725.1 Alphaproteobacteria bacterium
GGCCGGTTACGCGCAGCAGAACCAGAGCGACCTGGTGCGGGCACTTCGTGAGTCCACGCTGATCTCGACCAACCGCGCTGGCCAGCAGATCACCGAGAAGAACTTGGCCATCCGGCCGACTCTGAAAATCCGGCCAGGTTGGCCCGTGCGAATTATCGTGCACAAAGACATCGTGCTACGCGCCTACAGAGGATGAAGGGAGGCCAGGATGCCTGACTTGAAACTCGCGAAGCTGCCGGACCGTAAGCCAGTCCGCATCACGATAACCGTGCGCCCAGAGCTCAACGCCTCGCTGCAAACTTACGCTGAGCTCTATCGCGAGACCTATGGAGAAGAGGAGACGGTCCAGCAGCTTATTCCGTTCATGCTGGAGAGCTTTCTCAAGGGCGACTCAGGATTCGCAAAGTCGCGGCGCGAGAAAGCCGAGCGCGATCGGCGCGTCCTGCCGAGACCTCAGCGGTCGCGCGCAGTATCCGCTCTATCCGGTGCAACTTGAGACCAGATCAGAAAGGAGCCCCCTATCATGTCAGTCATTGGCACATTCACTCCGACCAAGGACGGCGGATATGAAGGCGCGATCCGCACGCTCACGATAGATCTCAAGGCGCGGTTCGTTCCGAACGATAACCGGACCAATGACAGCGCGCCGGCGTTCCGTGTGTTCGCAGGACGATCGGAGATCGGAGCTGCTTGGTCAGCGCGTACCGGCGGTGAGAAGCCGAGGGACTATTTGAGCGTGCGGCTCGACGACCCGTGCCTTCCATCTGCCATACAGGCGGCGCTGTTCGAAAATCCCGAGAAACGATCCGCCCAACTCGTCTGGAGCCGGCCGCGAACCGAGGAGAAAACCTCGTCATGAAGCTCATGTCCTTTAATGACGTCGGTTCACCGAACCGTGGCGAGATCGATGGTCATCTAAGCCATCGCTCAACAGCGCACCTGATTCGAATACCAGAGGCGGCGGAAATCACCGGCTTGCCGGCTTCGCTGCTTCGGAAGTCGTTTATGCGCGAAGAAAAGCGGCCCAAGAATGTCCCCCCACCGCCACCCCACAAGCGAATCGGCCGCGCCGTCTACATCCTTGCTGACGCGCTCCCGGCCTGGGTACAGAACCTGGGCGTTCGAGCGTCAGAGCATCATCGGCGCGGCCGCCCCACTGTCGCTGAACGGATTCAGCGCCGTCACCATCGGACAATGTGACCGAAGGGTCTATTAGTCTGAGTGCGTCTATGGCGATTTACACCGAGTGCGCCCTTTTTTCATATTCCGCCAATGCGCGCGCGTACGCGAGTTGCGCCCAAGGTTTCGATTAGGCGCTGCCCTTGCAATAGAATTCATTTTTTAGGGGGCTTGGCCGTCGGTTTCCCTTTGAGGGAGGCTTTCACCAGGCCCGCCAAATAGCCGGCAAATGGCTTGATGTCCTGGCGCACGCTCGCGTCTTCGAGCGCGGCCATATAGGCGGCGCGGCCTTCAACCGGGATCACCGTCCATGGATATCCCCCGGAGGCCAGCATGGCGTTCATCAAGAAGCGGGCCATCCGGCCGTTCCCATCCATATAGGGATGGATATAGACGAACACGAAATGACCAAGCACTACCCGAACCGCCGGTTCCGCCTCTTCTCGCAACAGATCGAAAAACACCGGCATGAGGTCGCGCACGGCGTCCTTCTGTGGCGGTACATGCATCGACCGGCGGATGTAGACCTGATCGTCGCGATAGCCGGCGAGATCAGCGGGCTTCAGAAGGCCCACGGCGACACTCGGGGCGAACATTTCGCGGTACCATGTACCGTGATCGTCATCGACGACCGTGCCTGGATTTTCATTGCCTAGGATTCGCGTCACGCTTTTGCGGACGGCTTGATAGGCTTGATAATAGCCGCGGGCAGCCATGGCATTGCGTTGCTCGCGGTCCTGCTCGTCGCGGTCTGGGTTCCAGGTCCCTGATCGGACCCGCTCGATCAGCTCGCGATCGACGCGATAGCCTTCGATCGACAGCGAATGATAGGCGTCGGTGATGTAGTTTTCCTCGACTCTTTCAAGATATCCCGGCACGTCATTCGGTGGTCCCGGTGATTTGGGGAAACTCTGGAGGATCGGTGCGCGCATCTGATGCCACATGAGATGAAGGCGCGTCACGTATGGCGACGGCTCGCGCGCGCGCAGGACAAAGGGGGGCGGGCCAGCAAAGGGGTCTTGCTCACGCGTGCTATGGCCAGCGGCGCGCATTGCCTTGACAATCTCGTCGGCGACCCGCGTTCGTCCTATGTTGCGAAAGGCGCCGGCCAGTCGTCCGGCCACCACGGCATGTCCACCCTCGAGAAGGCGGCCCAGGACATCGGAGGCGTCCCGAATTACGGCGAGCGCGGCGCGCGCGTCGGTCGGATTCTGAGCAAAGAAGGTCGGGGATGCCGCAATCAGAGCGCTAGGCAGGGAGTAAACGAGGAGCCCGTCCTTTTCTTCAATGTCGGTAGCCTTCGGCATTGTGGCGCGGACGTCCAGCAACGACGTATGGTGCGGAAACTTGGTGACGCGATTGCGCGCACGCGGGGTCCGCACGATGAGTTGCCGGGGGACGCTCCGGTTTCCAGTGTGCAAGCGAAGGGACTGTTCCGGAGAGATGCACCAATTTCGGCCGAAGCGGGATTTCAGATACTCGGCAGTGAACCCCCAAAATGACGCATACCAAGTGGTGCTGTCCCCGGCTTGGTCATTGGGGCGCATTGGGATGTACCAGCCCTTCATGACTTCCTGGAGGAAGCCATGGCTCGCCAAGCGCTCCCGATGGGTCCGCGACAGATCGGAAGCCTGGATCGCGCCCTTGCCGCTGTCCTGAAGCACTCTCAGCGCCTCAAGCGAGGCGGCGAGTTTTGCGGTTGGCGTGGCCATGGTTATTCGCTAATCGTGTTGTGCGGTTTTTAGCTTTTTGTGGTGTTTATTTATTAGCTTATTATGATGCGCATAAATTAGCTTTTCAAGCCGAGCAATCTGCGGCGAGCTGGCGATTGCGCGAAGGCGCCAACGAGAGGCGAAGGTGCTGCAGGACGCGA
>JAGWRJ010000523.1 GCA_028869725.1 Alphaproteobacteria bacterium
AGCCTGCTCCGGGAGTTTAGGCTGAGCCTTCATCTTTTCGTCTACGGTGACCGTCACGACGCTCGGCGCGACACGCTCGACGAGATCAGCGAAGCTGAAGGGCGCGCCACCTTCGAGCATATGCGGCAGCCGCTGCGCGGATGCATTGTATGCCACCAGCTGATAGGGTTGGACGGGATTGAGCCTACTGGCGTGACGCTCATGACCCAGGGCCGTCTGCGTGGCTGGCGCGAAGGCGGTGAGGCCTAGCACTGCCGCCGTGACAATGGCGGCGCGCAACAGTCTCCGCTTGGGCGCAAGAGTGTTCAGACGCGCCGCGGTCCCGAGCGCACCCAATCTCTGCGCGCCCTGCAGCGGACCACGGTGATGCGCGTCCAGAAAGTCTGTCATCAAATTCTCCTGCGGGGTGCAGTCGCCCCCTGTCGGTTGCGGCCACCTCCCCGTCTGTCCATATCCTTGCGAACTTAACTGATTATGTATGTTAGATTACGTATACATTACATCGAACCGCGCCCGGGTCCAATCACGAACACGTACGACATATTATTGCGCGGCGTTCTGAGCCCGCTTGCGCGCCTTGAGGACAACGGTCGCAGCAACGCCGCCCGCGACCAGAAGAATGAAGGCCGGACCAAACCACAGGGCGTAGGTCTGGGGCATCAGGGGCGGCTTCATCAAAATGAAGTCGCCATAGCGGGACACAAGATATGCCCGGATCTGGTGGTCCGACTGCCCTTCCAGGATACGCTTGCGAATCAGCCGGCGCAGATCTGCTGCCAATGGCGCGTTGGACTCGTTAAGGCTTTCGCCCTGGCATACCACACAGCGAAATTGCTTCTGCAGCGCCACCGCGCGGGCCTCGAGCACAGGATTGGCCAGATGGTCAGGCCCGTTGCGGGCCTCGATCTGCGGCGGCAGCATCGGATCGGCAAGCGCCGGGCAGACCAGAACCGGCCACATGGCAAGTGCCAATGCCGCTAACCAGCGCCTCATTCGGCAGGCACTCCCTGTGCATGGACGACCTCAGCTGGAACGCGGCGGCGAAGCCGCATCGCAAGACTCGCAAGGCCGCCCAGCGCCATGAAGCCACCCCCGAACCAGATCCAGGGTGCCAGCGGATTTTCGTAGGCGCGCAGCGTCCAGCGCCCGCCACTGCGCTCATCCCCCAGGGCAAGATAAAGATCCGACAATCCCGTGGTGCGGATGGCTGTATCGGACGTCGCTTCGCCCTGAAGCGGGAAACTGCGCTTCTCAGGCCCCATCGTCGCAATGTGCTGGCCATTGCGACTGACATCAACCACCGCCCGCTGCGCCTCGAAGTTGGGACCCGATATCCGCTCCACGCGTTTGAGGGTCAAAGTGTATCCACCAACCTTCATCGATTGGCCAGGCCCCAGCACGTCAAGGGCGCTGACCCGCCACACCGTGGTCCCAGTGATACCGATCAAAGTCACGCCGAGGCCAAAATGAGCCAACACCGACGCCCAGCGTGATAACGGCAGCGCCCGGATCGGGCGAGCCTTCACCAGATCAAGCACACTCGAGGACATGACCCACAGGGCCAGGGCGAAAGCACCCGCTGCCGCAACAGAATGCGGCGCCACTACGACCAGCACGGTGACGAACGCGATCCCGGCCATGGCCATAGCCGGCAGCAAGGTTTGAACAGCCTGGCGCAAATTCCCCCGGCGCCATCCCAAACGAGGTCCGAACGGCAGCAGCACCATCATGGCTACGAAGATGGGTGCAAACGTAATTGCGTAATACGGCGGGCCGACGCTGATCTTGGCACCATTATACGCCTGTAGCGCCAGAGGATAGAGCGTACCGATAAACACCGTTGCGGTAGTGGCGACCAGAAACACGTTGTTTATGAGAAGGGTGGTGTCTTTGCTCGCTACTTCGAATTCAGCACCTCCCTCCAGTTGCGGCGCACGCCAAGCAAAGAGCGCCAGCGCTCCGCCAATCGCCAGCACCAGCATCATGAGGATATAGGAACCACGTTCCGGATCAGTCGCAAACGAGTGCACCGATGAAAGGATTCCGGAGCGCACCAGGAAGGTACCGATCAGGCTGAGTGAGAACCCGCCGATAGCAAGCAGTAACGTCCAGGTCTTGAATGCCCCGGTGCGCTCAGTAGCAAGTGCCGAATGCAACAGCGCGGTGGCCAGAAGCCAGGGCATCAACGCCGCATTTTCAACCGGGTCCCAGAACCAGAAGCCGCCCCAGCCCAGTTCGTAATAGGCCCACCAGCTGCCCAGCGTGATACCAAGCGTGAGCGCAATCCATGCCATCAGCATGAAGGGGCGGGCGGCGCGGGCCCAGGCTGCATCCGCAAGCTTGGTTATCAGAGCCGCAGCTGCATACGAGAATGTGGCTGATAGGCCAACATACCCGATGTAGAGCATCGGCGGATGCAGGGCGAGGCCAGGATCCTGCAAGAGGGGATTGAGCCCGTTGCCCTGGAACGGCGGCGGATCAAGGCGCACGAAGGGATTGGAGGTAAACAGCGTGAAGACCGCGAATGCCAGCGCAAGCAGACCCTGAACGCCCAATGCTGCACTTGTCAGCCGCTCACCGCCCCGCTGCAGAACTGCGATGAACGCGGTGAAAACTCCAAGGACCAACAACCACAGTAGCATCGAGCCCTCGTGATCGCCCCACACGCCCGTAATCTTGTAGAGTAGAGGCTTATTCACCGCTGAGTTTTGCGCGATGTTCAGTAGCGAAAAATCATTGGTCACGGCGGCATAGGTGAGGCAACCAAAAGCCAGCGCGATAAAGACAAAGAAACCCAACGCCGCACCGGAAGCCATCGCACGGGCCCGTATGGCGTTCGGGCCAGCACCGACGAGGCCGCAGATCGATTGCACGAGCGCCAGCGCCATGCTGAGAGTCAGGGCCAATTGTCCGAGTTCGCCTGTCATAAGCCAGCCTTCGACTTGATCATTCCATTGGGATCAGCATGCTCCTTCCAGCGGCCAGCCTTTTTCAGCGCTGCGACGACCTCTGGAGGCATATAGCGGGCATCGTGCTTGGCCAGCACCTGGCTGGCGATAAACGTGCCACCGGTATTGAGCTTGCCGATGGCAATGATGCCCTGCCCCTCTCGGAATAGATCCGGAAGAACGCCATCAAAATCCACCGGAACGGTGGCCTTGCCATCTGTGACCTTGAAGCGGACCGCAGCACCTTTGCCATGCACGACGCTACCGCGGGCGACAAGTCCGCCGATGCGGAAATCTACGCCCGGCTGCACATGTTCCTTTTGCATTTCGCTCGGACTGTAGAAGTAGAGCACGTTGGGGCCAAGCGCATTGATCACCAGCCACGTGCCACCGCCGGCGGCAATCAGAAGCGCTGCCGCGAATGCCAGGCGGCGGCGTTTTTTAACATTCATGAGCGGAACCCTTCGCTGGCCGCGCAATTCTGGGCAAGTATAGGATCGAACGGCCCCGGGCTCCAAGCGGACCAAGGTCGCAGCCCAGCTCGCAGGCCTACTGAAAAGCAACAACCTCCATCTTGACCCCCAGCCCCCGCACCCCTATCTCGGGCCGGAACATCACCCCCTTCAGGAGGGGCATGCATGACCGTGCAGCCCGTGCATGGCGAGCCGATCCCGGCATTCGCCTCGATCAAGGATCTGATCGCCCAGACCCCGGTCGAACCGGTCTATGCGCTGTATCCGGAAAAGTTCCGCGTCGCGGCTCGTCGCTTTCTTGATAGCTTCCCCGGCGATGCACTTTATGCGGTGAAGGCCAATCCGGCACCCCAGGTTCTCGACCAGGTCTGGGCTGCCGGCATTCGTCACTTTGACACCGCCTCATTGCGCGAAGTCGAACTCATCAAGGGCCGCTTTCCTGAAGCCATCTGTCATTTTATGGCGCCGGTGCGCCTGCCTGGGGCGGCCCGGACCGCTTTTCACCGATATGGCGTCACCGATTATGTCGTCGACTGCGATTTCGAGCTGGAAAAGCTGCTCGCCGAGGTCGGAGATGCCGGACGCCTGCGCATCTTTGTCCGCATCGCCACACCGCTGGGCGGTGCGGTGCTGGAGCTTTCGAGCAAATTCGGAACATCGCCCCAGGAGGCCGCGCGCCTTTTGCGGCGCGTGGCCGACGCAGGAGCCAGACCAGCCCTCACATTTCATGTTGGATCACAATGCCTGTCACCATTTTCCTACGCTCAGGCGATCGAAATGGCCCGCCGTACTGCAACACTGGCGGGCGTGAGGATCGAGGCCCTCGACATCGGAGGCGGGTTTCCCGGGCCGTACAGCAACAATGATGTACCGCCCTATCATTGGTATTTCGACACTATTCGCGAAGCCTTGGATACGTTGCCTCATCCTGTCCCGATCCTGTGCGAACCTGGCCGGGCGCTCGCTGCCGAAGGCGTATCGCTCGTCACCCAGGTAATCTTGCGCAAAGGTGACACGATATACATAAACGATGGCACGTATGGATCGTTCGATGAACTGACCTTGCCCGGATGGAGCGCCGATTATCCCGTGCGCACATTCAGCGTCGACGCGGCGGGTCGGGTACGCACGCGGGACGCCGCCGGTACAGCATTTCGGGTCTACGGGCCGACCTGCGACACGCTGGATGTCCTGCCACGCCCGATCACCCTACCGCAGACGATCAAAGCCGGCGACTTCATCGTGTTCGACAATATCGGAGCCTATTCGGTCGCCGTGCGAACCGGATTTAACGGCTTTTTTCCCGATCGCTGGGCGGTGGTCGGCGTCTGAGGCATCCTCGACACTTTCGCGCCTTGAGCAATGCTGTGATCGCGGACCGGCTCGTGCCCCGGGGTCAGCGAAAGCAATGTGTGAGAGAGGGCAAGCCCTAGCTCAGGACTGAACATCATGGCGTTCGCGGGTGCGCGCAAACCCGATGCCTTTATATTTGTCTGCCGCATACCCGACTTCCCAGGCGCTTTTTGCCAGAAATACCAGAGCACCATCGCGATCGTGAGCGATCTGATTTCGGTAGACCGCGACAAAGCTTTCCATATCTGCGTCGGAACCGCTGATCCAGCGTGCCGTCTCATAGGGAGATGGCTCCAACTCGGCGTCCAAACCATACTCTGCGCGCAGGCGCGAACGCAGCACGTCAAGCTGCAGCGTTCCTACTACTCCAACCACCCACTGCGCGCCAATCATCGGCTTGAACACCTGGGTAACGCCTTCTTCGGCGAGACTTTCGAGGGCACGGGTCAGGTGCTTCTGCTTCATGGGATCGGAAAGCCTCACCCGACGCAAAATCTCCGGCGCGAAATTTGGAATCCCGGTGAAGAGGATTTTGCCGTTCTCCGACAGCGTGTCACCAACACGCAGGACACCGTGGTTGGGAATTCCAATGATGTCACCGGGAAATGCCTCGTCTACGGTCTCGCGCTCCTTGGCAAAAAACAGGATCGGGTTGTGGATACCGATCTGCTTTCCGGTGCCGGATTGGCGTAGTTTCATGCCGCGGCGAAACCGTCCGGAGACAAGGCGCAGGAATGCCACGCGATCTCGGTGATTGGGGTCCATATTCGCCTGGACCTTGAAAACAAAGCCCGAAACCTCGTCACGGCCCGGCTCAATGACGCCCTCACGGGTGGCCTGCGGACGAGGCGATGGAGCAAATGCAGCCAGCGCCGTTATCAGTTCGCGCACACCAAAATTCTTAAGCGCCGAGCCGAAAAATACGGGTGTCTGATGGCCCTCAAGGTAGGTTTTCAGTTCGAAGCCCGCGGAGGCACCGCGAACCAGTTCAACCTCTTCGTTGAGCTGGCTAACCTCCGCGTCGGAAAGCACGGACGAAATCGCGTTGTGACCAACCCGAGGCAGCTCCTCGCCGCGACTGGAGAACGGAACAAATTCTCCACTTGCAAGATCATAGATCCCGCGGAAATTCAGCCCCATTCCAACCGGCCAGTTCATCGCGGCGCACTCAAGCTGCAGCTGATCGGCAACTTCATCGAGCAGTTCGATTGTATCGCGCGCCTCTCGATCCATCTTGTTGACGAAGGTGATGATCGGAATGTCACGCAGGCGACAGACCTCGAAAAGCTTGCGGGTCTGGGCTTCGATGCCCTTGGCCGCGTCAATGACCATGACCGCCGAATCGGCTGCAGTCAGGGTGCGGTAGGTATCTTCAGAAAAATCCTCATGGCCCGGAGTGTCCAGCAGGTTGAATATGGCCCCGCCATACTCAAAGGTCATGACCGCGCTGGTGACCGAAATTCCCCGCTCCTGCTCGATTTTCATCCAGTCTGACCGCGCACGGCGCGCTTCCCCACGCGCCTTGACCTGGCCGGCAGTGTGGATGGCGCCGCCAAGCAGCAGCAGATGCTCGGTCAGCGTGGTCTTGCCGGCGTCAGGGTGCGAAATGATGGCAAAGGTGCGCCGTCGTGCGGCCTGTGACGCGATATTTTCCGGGGCCTGGCTCATGGGCGCTGGGCTCTAGCAGGCGGCGCCTGGAAGAGCAACAGCGCATCGCCTGCTCAAGGCAGGCGGTGCTCCCCCCGGGTTTGGCCCTACCGCCCGCATCAATCCCGCCGTTCCGTTCACTTACCGCGCCTTTACCAGATTGTCGCCATCATCCTGCCCATAAGCGCCATCAGTATCCTTACGTGCAATATAGGGTTCAGGTCATGGCTCAGTCGCGCACGGTCTGCATCGCCCGAAGTGCCTGGCGCGATCTCAAGCGTGACTGGCAAAGTTGGAGCCGCGCCGAGCACATCGCAGCCGAGTGCATAGTATTGGCTGCCATGCTGTGCGCAGCCCTATTCCTGAGCACTGGCAGCCTGCCCTAGGTGCGGCAGGACGGGACCAAAGTCCGGTGGTCGAATCTTGCCACCACCTCTTCAAGGCGGCATTCGTCGGATAGGCTCGCCTCGTCTCCCGATCAAATTTGAATCGTCCTGCAGCGATCTATTCCGCAATCGGCTAACAAATTGGCGCTACATTCCAGGACGCGCAGAGCTTTGCGCAAAAGGAGTGGCGTCAGATGGGCGAGCGTTCAGCCGCCTTTGGCGGGCTTTTGATCATTATTACAATCGTCTGGGCACTGGCTTACAGTCTGGGTGACAGCCAGCAGCTGATGAGCTGGGGCTTCGACCTGATCCGGCATACCGGCATGATGGCCGTTCACTTTGGCCACTGGGTAAGGGCTCAGCTTCAGTCAGTCTTGTAGTCATGCCTGCCCAGGTCAGACGATGGTTTCGTCGACAAAGCTTCGGCCTTCACGATCCTCGATCTCGACGACCCATAAATCGGGATCGAAGCGCTGCTGCTTCTCGAGAAACGCGGCTGCAGTCTTCTCGTCGCAAGGCCCGCCAAGGGGACGCATCCAAACGAGCTCGCCTTCTGCACCGGCGCGCGCCTGAGCCAGAAGTGTAGTGGTGCCGTCCAGGGGAGAAAGCTTGATGATCACCGCACCGGCGTCTTCGGACCCCTTGCGCAGCACATAGCCCGAGGCCCCCGCAACCTCTGCCCTGCGGATCAGCGCACGTACATAAATTCCAGGTTTCAGTCGTGGCTGCATGACGGTTCGAGGGCGATCAGGTGAAACTCACTTGCCAGCGCCAGGCCCGCGGTACCATCAACTCCGAGCCATTCTTCACCCTGTGGGCGCCAGCTCGAATGCACAAGAACCGGTGTAACGCTACCGACGGCCGCAAAGGGCAAAAGCAGCTCCTCGATGATTTGCGGCCGCCCCTGATCTCGCTCGGGGACCATACGTCTGGCAATGCCGATCGCCCCTTGTGCTACCGCGCTGAACCGGATCAGCCGCTGCCGACGATGTGCCGGAAGCGTTTTGGCCAGCCAGTCCTGACCGGCAAGCTCGGTACCAAACGCCAGCTGGAATACCGTACCTGCCAAACGGCAGATCACTGCATTACCAATAATTACATCGAACAGTGCACAGCCGCGCAACGCCTCCCCGGCATGCACAGGATCAAACGCCGTGTGCGAAGGCACACAACCGCAACGTGCGAGCGTGAGCCAATAATCAAGCAGATGGCGGTTGCGGATATGAAGGCCGAGCCGCGCTGCTTCCTCGCCCACATGGAGAAGATTCATGGTGCGAACCTAATACAAAGCGCACGAGTCGCGCTACTGGTCATTTGGCCAGATCAGGCGGCAGCATCTCTTCGCAGACGCCGGCTGGGCAAACGCTGCACGCCTTCCGGCGCCGGATCCGCATGGGGGAGAAGCACCCGAACCGTCGTTCCCACACCGAGTTCCGATTCGATGACGGTCTGACCACCATGCATTGCTGCCAGCGCCTTCACCAGCGCCAGCCCCAGCCCCGTTCCCTCCTGTGTGCGGACATGCGTGCCTTCGGCCTGCTCGAAGGGGCGTCCCAACCGCGCCAGATCCGCAGCGTCAATGCCGATTCCGGTGTCGACTACCGCAAGCTCAATCCCGGGAGTAGCCTGGCTCGCGTGCAGCGACACCGAACCGCCGCGCGGCGTAAACTTGACGCCGTTACTTAGCAAGTTGACCAGCATCTGTTTGACCGCGCGGCGGTCAGCATGAATGCGATGACAGGCGATGGGAACGTTCATGCACAGCGCCACGCCTTTACGGTCGGCCTGAATCTTGACGTAGGCGAGGGCCTGGCTCGCGACGTCATCCAACGCAAATTCTTCTTCAGCGAGTTCAAACTTGCCGGCTTCAATCTTGGACATATCCAGCACGCCGTTGATCAGTTCGAGCAGGTGATTACCTGACTCGTGGATCAGGCGGACATATTCGCTATAGCGCTCCACTCCGACCGGTCCAAAAATTTCCTGGGTCATAACCTCCGAAAAGCCGATGATTGCGTTCAGTGGCGTACGCAACTCATGACTCATATTGGCAAGAAATGCTGATTTGGCACGGTTGGCCTGTTCCGCCAGATCACGGGCATCTATGAGATCGCGCTCATGCGCCTTGCGGTCGGAAATGTCGCGGGTCACCGCAACAATATCGGCCGCTTCTGCGTTCGTGCGCTGTGCGGGGCGACAGCGTATCTCCGTCCATAAGAATGAGCCATCGGCGCGCCTCTGCCGCACTTCTGCGGTCGCAGCACGACCAAAGTAGCTCGCCTCGACGAAGGCTGCTTGCAGGCTCTTCAGATCATCCGGATGGACAAGAGCGGCCGGGGTCACCCCAATCAGCGAGTCAGGAGCGCGCCCCAGGAGATTGCGTGCGGCAGGGCTGGCAAATCGGATACGTCCGTCCGCAGAGTGCCGGGTAATGAGGTCCATCGCGTTGTCGGCCAAGAACCGATACATCGCGGCTCCTTCGGCAGCCGCCAGGTCGGCTTCACGCTGGCGATCCTGGGCTGCCGCCGCGATGAAAGCGGCCTGGATGATCGCGGCAAAGGCAGGAGCGGCATAGAGCAACCAGACGGGTAGCTGGGCAGGTAGCGCCAGGCGCGTCACCGGCAATGCGCCCAGAACCTGAGCCGCTGCAACTGCAACAAGTGCCATCGCGGCAGCAAAGCCAGCGCGCATGACCGTGGGCCGGCCGCCAGCCAACGCCGCTTCTGCGGGTACCAGAGTAAGCCAGATTATAAGGGGCGACGTCACCCCACCGGTCAGCGCGGCCAGATAGCCGATCAGCGCCGCAAAGCCCGTCAGGCTGGCGCTCTCCAGAAGCGAGAGCGGCAGCGCCGAGAAGGCCAGTGCCGCGAAGCAGGACGGCAGCACCAGGCCGCCAAATACGATCCAGACGGGCAGATCAGGAGGCCCCACCAACACCAGATAGGCCACGGCCAGCAAAAGGCCCGCGCCAGCCTTGATCGCCTGCAGCAAGGCAAAGCGGCGACGTGCCGGGGCTTCGTCTGGGTGAGCCAGGATGCTCTTTTGGGTCAAGGTTACCAGCCTGCCTTGATCGTCTCAGAGGATAAACGCGCTGCGATTCGCCGCCGGTAATACTTTCCTCAAGAGCATTAACGAAACTTGAATCCCGACGAGACGCATTGGCAATTTCCACATCAATGCGTTCACCACTTGTTAAGCCTTTTCTCGGAATTCCCCTGCTTTGCCCTCAGTGACAAGTTTTGGACAAGCACTTTATGGCACTGTCTGCGCCAATAGGGACGGTATGGACGTGAACCTGGCGCAGTCTCCACGCACGCTCGCCGCTTTGGACGAGATTTCGATAGGCGCAACCGCCTTGCGCCAGGCGCTCGACTGTCTGCGCATCGGCATAACGCTCTATGACGACAACGAGCGACTGGCCTACGTCAATCGACACTTTTTCTACTTGTTCCGGCGATTTCCGGACGCAGATCAGCTCATCGGACACAGCTACGATGACCTCGTGAGGCTGGAAGTCGAGACGGGGACGACCCGTTTACCGAGCGGCATCAGCGGCCTTGAAGCCTATGTCGCGGCACGGCGAATGCAGCTCTCCCAGGGCAATTTCATACCGCGCGACATTTCCCTGGACGACGGGCGGATCATCGAAATCAAGATCCGTCGGACCCCCAGCGGCTTTATTGCCCTCTGGGCCGATGCGACGCAGGCGCGCGAGAGTCACGGACGCCTGGCGAGCGCGGTCGAAATGTCCACCGATGCCTTTGCCTTCTGGGACAATCATGACCGTCTGGTCATGTGCAACTCAGGCTTTGCCAGGATCCATGGCCGTAGTGGGGAAAGCGCGCTTCTGGGCATGTCCTATGGGGATCTGCTCGAAGAGCTGCTCGATCGCGACCTCATCGAACTTGAGGAAAGCAGAGGCCAGTTCATCGCACGCCGCATGCGTGCGCATCAGGCACCAGCGGGGGCTGTAACCCTGCGCCTCAAGGCAGGTACTGCCTTTCTGATTCGCGAACGCGCGACACCGGACGGCGGACGGGCAAGTGTTTTTACCGACATAACCGACAGGACGCGGGTGGAAGCGGCGTTTGCAGAGCAAAGCCATGCGCTCGAACACGCAAACCGCACCCTGGAACGCCAGGATGCGTATCTGTCGGCTTTAGCCCAGCGCCTTGATGACGCAGAGCAGGGTGCAGCCAATGCCAAGCAGACCTTTCTGCGTACCATGAGCCACGAGCTGAAAACGCCTCTGAATGCCATTATGGGCTTTTCTGATCTATTGCGTGCAAACCCAGAGCGCGCTTCCTCGGCCCAGATCATTGAATACGCAGATCTCATCCACCGTGCCGGTGGCAATCTGCTGACCATGCTCAACCAGATTCTGGATCTCACCAAAATCGCTGCTGGCCAGTTCCCGTTGCGGCGGGAGCGGCTCGGCGTAGGTACCCTCTTCGACCAAGTACGCGATATGGTAGGGGACGCGGTGCAGGAAAAGAATCTCACTGTCACCATTGCATGTCCCAAAGACCTTAGCATCAATGGTGATCATGGCGCACTTTTGAACGCACTCGGACAAGTCGTGCACAATGCGGTCTCCTTCACCCAGACTGGTGGCAATATAAGGCTCACAGCATCGCAGGATGGCGCCCAGGTCTGTCTGGAAGTCGCCGACAACGGCCCCGGGGTGGCAACCGAAAGACTGTCGTCTCTCACCAATCCCTTCGAACAAGCAATCGAGGACGGTACCCATCACCATGGCGGGGCCGGGCTTGGGCTGACATTGGTCAAGGCCATTGCCGAGCAACATGGCGGGCGCCTGCTCCTGTCCTCGGATCGTGGCAAGGGATTTATCGCGACGCTCCGTCTGCCCGCCGGGTAGCAGATCGAGATCCAATCGTTTCGCATTGCAACCCCCCACGCCGGTTCCGCCACACCAGGTTCGGTGAAGCGCGGCAGCCCCAGACGGATGACCCACGGGGCCTCGCACCCTGCCAGGTCTCCTTTCCTGCCTCGGTAGATGGCAGATTCACGTGGCCTGCGGACTTGAAGGGATCCCGGGCCCGGGCTAGAGCAGCA
>JAGWRJ010000524.1 GCA_028869725.1 Alphaproteobacteria bacterium
GGGCAGGGGAGGCTTGAACTGGTATTTGTCCTCGATGATCAGAACGTCGGGAAAGTTGACGCCACAGGCCTTGACCGTAATGACCACCTGGCCCTTGCCCGGGGACAGGTCCGGTACCTCTTCCAGCACCAGGTTTTCCGGTGGGCCGAACGCTTTGCATAAGAGCGATTTCATGAATTTCTCTCCGTGAGCAATGGCATAGTAGGGTCAGCTTAGGGGACCGCACCGGCACGTGGCAATTGGCCATCCCCGATTGAACGAACCAGACCCAGGACTGGCATGTTCCCAAACGGGCGCTTCAAACCTCGCGCGAAAGGAAAGATACTGATGAGTTCCATCCTCCTTGTGCGTGCCCTGGCAGGCGTACTCACGCTCGGCGCGACCAGCGCGGTCGCGTATGCGCATCCGGTTGCCGCGGTGCAGGCGCAGCAGCGCTGCCTTGAGATCGGTCGGATTTATAGCTGGACCGCCGACCGATCGGATCGCTCTTTGGTGATTGAGAACGACAGCAGGGAAAATTTTCGGCTGGATCTGATGGGCTATTGTCCTGGCCTCAGCTTTGCGCAGACCATTGCACTGCGCTCGCCGGGAGGCACCGCGCTCAGTTGTGTCAGTCCTGGTGACGTGATCTATTTTCGTAGCGCAGGCATGATCCAGCGTTGCGCGATCCTGCGGGTGACGCCTCTTGCGCACCACCACCGGTCTACGCCGGACGCATCGACAAAGGGCTCAAAGGCCGGCTAGATCAAGATTGGTCAGAGCCGAGGCTGCGCGGCATTCGCCCACCACCATGGCTCTTGTATTCAGGATCGGACCATGGGCGAGCCGTGAGGCAGCATCGCTGCCATCAAGGACACCGAGGTGCGCAAGCAGAGTGGCCATCGTGGTTTCAGACGCACGCGTGGCTCCGTCATCGATCTTGAGTGCAATTCCCAGACGCTTCTCGGGAATGATCGCGGCAAAGACACCTTCGGCGCCGGTTTTGACGGCAACGCGGCCTCCAGCAGCGCGCATCAGGATCGCACAGGCCCGCCCGGTACCCGAGACAAGTTCGGGATAGCGTGTCATCGCGCCAAGAATGCGACGCATCGCAGCGGCGCGTGCCGGCGCGTGCCGCTCGGGTTGGGTGAACTGCGCCAGCGCACGGGCGAAGGACATAAGCGAAAGGGCAAAATTGGGAGCCGCGCAGCCATCCACGCCCCAGGGCATGTCTGCATCCACGCCGCCAAGTTCGGCGATAACCTGACGCACCGCTATTTGCACCGGGTGGTCGACGCGTTCATAGCCCTTTGTCGGCGCCTGCAGATGCTTGGCCAGGGTCAAAAAGCCGGAATGCTTGCCCGAGCAGTTGTTGTGAATGGCGGTGGGCTGTTCGTGGGCACACAGCATCGCGGTGCGCGTAGACTCATCGCGGACCGGATGTGGGCCGCATGCCAGGTCTGCGCCCGACAACCCCAGGCGCGCAAGCCACGCACGCACGCGCTCAGTATGCATCGGCTCGCCCGAATGGGAGGCGCAGGCCAGTGCCACTTCTTCGTCAGTGAGGCTAAAGGCATCGGCGGCACCGGATTCAAGCAGCGGCAGGGCTTGCAGCGGCTTCAGCGATGACCTCGGATAGACCGGATCTTCGATTTCGCCAATGGACCGCACGATGCTTCCGGATGCATGGACGATGGCAATCGCGCCGCGATGAATGCTTTCGACAAGCTCGCCGCGCGTCAGCTCAACAAGGACGGGATTGGCACTGTGCATGACAGATCTATACTTGCCATCCTGTCGAAAGGCGATAGCGTTTGTCCCGGGCCGGTAGCGACGCTTTGCCCGGGCGGATTCGGGCAGATTTGTGCCCACGGGAACAGATAGGTCCGAGCATGCGCGGATATTTTGCGGTTGGTGTTGATGGTGTCTCCAAAGCCATGAATCTCGGCAATCTGCAGCGCATTGCCCATGCCTTTGACGCAAGTTTCTTTTTCACGGTGAACGCTCAGGTGCGCATGCGGGACGTGGAAAGCGCCGATACCTCCCATGCTGCCGGACAGATGCCCGTCTATCGCTATCAAAGTGCCGAGGATCTGCGCCTGCCGGTAGGCTGCCGCCTCGTCGGCGTGGAGATTACCGACGACGCCGTGGAGTTGCCGAGGTTTCGCCATCCGGCACGGGCGGCCTATGTTTTTGGCTCGGAGCGGATGTCGCTCTCCGAGCCGGTGCTAAGGGCCTGCGCCTTCGTGGTCAGAATTCCGACCCGCTTTTCTATCAATGTCGGCATGGCTGGCGCCATCGTGCTCTATGACCGGCTGATGAGTTCGGGCCGCTATCAGCGCCCGGTGCGGGTCGGTGGTACGCCGGATCGGCTGCCGCCGGCGCATGAGTGGGGCCGTCCGCTGGCCCGCATTGCCCGTGCACAGGGCAGGTGACCGGGCGTAGGAAAGGTTGCTGCCGGCAGCTGAAGGTCGCGGGCCGGGCGCTTTCCGCGGCGCCGGGCATCTGTATAGTGCGCGCGATCATAACGACGAATCATTATGGAACCAGCACTTTCCATTTCCCATCTGCGCAAGGTCTATCGGGGCGGTACAGTTGCCGTTGAGGACCTGTCTTTGGATGTCACGCCAGGAGATTTCTTCGGATTTTTGGGTCCCAATGGCGCGGGCAAATCGACGACGATCCACTGCATTTGCGGCATTGCCACCCCGACCGCGGGGACGATCAAGGTATTTGGGGTCGATGCGGTGAAGGACTATCGCGCAGCGCGCCGGTTGATCGGTCTCAGTCCTCAGGAATTCAATGTCGACAATTTTGCCACGGTCAGCCAGATCCTCGACTTTGTCGGGGGGTATTTCGGCCTCAACGCGCATCAGCGCAAGTCGCGTGCCGAACTTCTGCTGGAAAAGTTCGATCTGACCCAGCACGCCAAGAAGCAGTTTCGCCAGCTGTCTGGCGGTCTCAAGCGCAGAGCCATTCTGGCGCGTGCGCTAATGCACGATCCCAAGCTTCTTATTCTGGATGAGCCGACGGCGGGTGTTGATGTCGAGCTGCGTCTGGATCTGTGGCGTTACCTGCAGGAGCTCAATGCGGAAGGCAAGACCATTCTGCTGACCTCGCACTATCTGGAGGAGATCGAGCGACTGTGCCGCACGATCGCCATCGTCAATCACGGTCGGATTGTGCGGCATGCATCCAAGCGTGACTTTATCGGTGAGGCCGGGGGAGTCGAGGAGGCCTATCTCAAAGCCACGGGCGCCAAGCCCGATCATTTTGCCGCTACGGCTGGAGCCTGAACATGGAGTCTGCACACCTCGACGCAACGCCTCCTATTCATGGCGTCAATTGGATTGGTCTTTTCACCATTATCCGTCGAGAGACCGCGCGTCTGATGCGGGTTCCGCTTCAGGCATTTGTCGCGCCATGGATATCGGCGCTGCTGTTCATTTTCATTTTTGGGTACGTGGTCGGACAGCGCATCGCCCTGATTGCCGGCCATCGTTACATCGAATTTGTTCTGCCGGGCATAGTGATGCTCAACGTTGTCAACGCGGCCTTCCTGCAATCCTCGAGTCAGGTCTACTTCGCCCGTTTCATGCGCTACGTGGAAGAGACCCTGGTTTCGCCTCTGACCTACGCTGAAATGATTGCCGGCGTCATCGCCGTCGTCATCATGCGGGCCCTGGTTACGGCTGTCGGGATTTTGCTCCTGGCCCTGGTATTTGGCGCCACGAGGATCACCGATTTTGGTGCCTTCCTGTTCTGGATCATGATGGTCTCGATCGTGTTCGGACTCGTCGGTCAGATTGTTGGCCTGTGGGCCGATAATTTCGAGCAGCTGACGATTCTGAATATTTTCTTCATTACGCCGCTATCTTTTGTGGGGGGCGTTTTCAATACCGTGTCAATGCTGCCGCCCTGGCTGCGCTGGATGGCGTGGGCCAACCCGTTTTTCTATTTCATCAACGGCCTGCGCCAGTCCATGATCGGCTTCACCGAGGCACCAGAAGGGCTGGGGGCGTCCGTAACACTGGCACTTGCGGTCGTGCTCTTTTTGGTGGTGTGGCGGCTTTATGCCCGCGGCTTCGGGCTTCGCGAATAATCGCCGAAGGTTCGAGAGCGGATTGGCGGGCAGCGTCACCCGCAGTCCGGCACTGCGCGTGAAAGCGGTGTTTTTGAGGTTCTCCCTCCAGGGCAGATGGGGGCGAGGTGCCGTGAGACGTCCTGTCCGGCCTGGATGCAGTTGCGCTTCTGTATGGCTGTGCAGTCATGCCGGCAGCGCTCATCTCTATATGATCCCAATGGTGTGGCCGCAAAGGCGCGTTGACACCGTTTGATCGCGAATTCTACAAATTCCGGTCGCGAACGGAGGTATGGCATGCCCCATGCATCGGTGGCCGTCATCGGGGCCGGCGATTATATCGGCTCGGCGATCGCCCGCCGCTTCGCCCGCGAAGGTTACCTTGTTTTTGCCGGGCGCCGCACCGCGTCCAGGCTTGTCGCACTCCAGTCGGCTATTGTGGCAGAGGGAGGGCGGTGTGAGGCTCGCGGCATTGATGCGCGCCAGGAAGACGAGGTTTGCGCCTTTCTGGAAGAGGCAGAAAGAGCCGCGCCGCTTGCGGCCTGCATCTTCAATGTTGGCGGCAATGTCCGTTTTCCCATTACCGAAACCAGCGAGCGGGTGTTCCGTAAGGTTTGGGAAATGGGATGCTATGCCGGATTTCTGAGTGGTCGCGAAGCGGCCAAACGGATGCGTCCACGCGGTGCGGGGTCAATCTTTTTCACCGGTGCCACCGCTTCGCTGCGCGGTGGAAGTGGCTATGCTGCTTTCGCGGCCGCCAAGTTTGGACTGCGTGGTCTTGCGCAGGCCATGGCGCGCGAGCTGGGGCCAGAAGGAATTCATGTTGCCCATCTTGTGATCGATGCGGGTGTCGATACAGCCTTCGTGCGCGAGCGCATCCGCGCCAGTGGCGGCGAAGACGCACTGGCAGGACTTCAACCCGACCAGTTGATGCGGCCGGAATCGATTGCGGAGGTCTATTGGCAGTTGCATACCCAGCCGCGCGACGCATGGACCTTTGAGCTTGATCTACGCCCAAGCCTGGAGAAGTGGTGATGGTCACAGTTGCGTTCTATTACGATTTTGGTAGTCCCAATGCCTATCTTGTCCACCGTGTGCTGCCCCAACTTGAGGCGCGGACGAAGGTGCATATCACCTATGTGCCAATCCTGCTTGGCGGTCTGTTCAAGCTGACCGGCAACCAGGCTCCGGGAGTCGCCTTCGCGCACATCAAGGGCAAGCTCGCCTATGAGCAGCTGGAATTCGAGCGCTTCCGCGAGCGTCA
>JAGWRJ010000525.1 GCA_028869725.1 Alphaproteobacteria bacterium
CTGCGCTACCACGACATCGGCGACTACCTCGACCGGGAAGAAAAGCTCGCCATCATCGCCAACTTCGGCAGCATCGACGCCATTCCCTGGCAGAAGCTCACGCCCAATGAATCGGGCGACTGGATCAACCAGCGCAACCCGGAATTCGAGGGGTTTGTGGCGCTGGGAGACAAGGGCGAAACAGATGCGGCGACGATCTTCGAGACGTACTCCGGCGGCGTCAAAACTAACCGTGACGATTGGGTCTACAACTTCTCGCGCACGGCGCTGGAAGCCAATATGCGCCGCATGATCGACAACTACAACGCTGAGGTTGAGCGTTACGAGCGAGTCTGCCAAGGTCAGTCGAAGAGGCCGGATGTGGCTTCTGTGGTCAACAACGATCCCAGGCAAATCAAGTGGACACGTGAGCTACTGGCCGATGCAGGGCGATTGCGACATCATGCCTACGAGCAGGAGTCTGTCGTGCCTGGAATCTACAGACCCTTTGCAAAGCAATGGATGTATTTCAACAGGCGCTTCAACAACACGGTCTACTTGATGCCGTCGATTTTCCCCACCCCCCGCCACCCCAACCTCGCCATCTCGGTGACCGGGGCGGGTGAGAACAAGGAATTCTCCTGCCTGATCGTGGACAGCGTACCGAATTTGCACTTGATCTCCGCAGGCCAATGCTTCCCCCTCTACACCTACGAGAAGGCCGAGGCCGCCTTGTCAAACAAGGGCGATCTGTTTGCCGATCCCTCTGAGCAAGCCGATGCTGACGGCTATGTGCGCCGCGATGCCATCACCGATGCCGCGCTGGCCGACTACCGGGATTTCTATGGGGATGACACCCTCACCAAGGAAGACCTTTTCTATCACGTCTATGGCCTGCTGCATGCGCCGGATTACCGTGAGAAGTTCGCCGCCGATCTGCGCAAGATGCTGCCGCGCATTCCGTGCCCGGCCCGCGCTGCCGACTTCTGGGCGTTCAGTGATGCGGGGCGAGCGCTCGCCGATCTGCACCTGAACTACGAGACCATCGAGCCTTACCCCTTGCAGGAGGTCCTCACCTCCACCGTCGAGGACTGGCGCGTGGTGAAGATGCGCTACCCCAGCAGGACGGACAAGACGCAGATCATCGTCAACGCCCACCTGACCCTCAAAGGCATTCCGCCCGAAGCGCTGGAGTACGTGGTCAACGGCAAGCCTGCCATCGAATGGGTGATGGAGCGCTACCAAGTCACGACCGACAAGGACAGCGGCATCCACAACGACCCGAATGCCTGGGCGGACGAGCACAACGACCCGCGCTATATCGTGGATCTGGTGGGGCGCGTGGTGCGGGTGAGTGTGGAGACAGTGCGGATTCTGAACGAGCTGCCCAGCGTGGTGGAACAGCTATCAACCTGACCAGGACTATCACTGGGCGCCCACGCATAGGCCGGTGGGCAAGTGAGCGCCGATATCCAGCACCATGCTTCGTGCAGACTAACCCCATGAGCTGCGGTAGCAGCGACGCACTCACTGGCCGCAGCCGCCGGCAGGCGGCGTGTCGTTCGTGTGCACTGCGAGGTAAAAATCTTCACTTGCCGCGCACACATCTCCCAAGTAGAAGATGACAACAAGGGCGCTCTGCGTCCATCGTGCGTACCCTGCTCAACTCCCAGAAGGGCGCACAGTTCACATCACCCTGTGGTGCGGCTCGTGAGGGCTGCTTGAGCAGGCCGGGGACCTCAGACACCCCCGTCCTGCGCCCCCGCCCATTGCAACCAGAGTTGCAGAGAGTTGCCAGCGGTTCCGTTTCATTCCAAAATGTCTTCAGCCATCCAGGAAAGGAGTAAGAAATGAGCATCGAGACCAAATCCATGCACATTACGGATTTTCTCGTCGCCCAACTGCTCTGGGCAACGGCTGTTCTAGCAGCCACCTCCGCCGGTTTTTTCCTGATTCTTTGGGCTGCCGCCGAAATCGATGCGCGCCTCATGGGCCGCGACTGCCTGCGAATCGCGCTACGCGAGCTGTGGGGAGCCTTCTGGGAAGCCGGCAAGGAAACCATTTTGCTCATGTACGGCATCCCATGGCTGTCCATTACCCGCTGGCAGCCCCTGTCCAGGTCCGAAGCACAGCTTCGTGATTGGATGGACCGTAAGGGTTGGGTCAAACCAAGGGACGGGATGCGGATCAAATCGCCCCCCGCCGCCGCCCACGGAAAGTCGGGGGACGCATGAGCCTCTTGACCGGCCTAATCTGGGCGTGGGCCATCATGGTCTTCGGATCGATCGGCCTGGGTCTTTACGCAGTCTGGGCGCTTGATCTTGGCAAAGCACGCAGAAACGGAGTCGCCGTTGATGCCAACATAGCGGCGCTGAATCGTGCCGCCGACACCGCCGATTTGCGCCGCGAGATGGCTCAGATGCGCAGCCAGTTGGCCGTTGTCAAGGTGCTCTTGCTGTTGGCCTTGTTGATCATCGCGTCCCTGCTGATCAAAGTCTACGGCGTGCACCTATGAGCGGCCCCCAGCATCACGGAATCCTGACAGAGCGGGCAGTGCTGCCTTAAACCGCCTGGCCGTTATGCACGGCGCATCGCCCAAACAGCTCACAATCCATCACGCCCGAGCACGCTGTGTCGTGAGACGTTTCGCGCACGCAAATTCCGCTGGGTCAAATTTGGGCCACCACGGGCCAAAAATTACGAAAGGATTCGTGATCTTTCGTGATGCCTGGTGATGGTTTGTGATTTGTAAGACATTGATTCTGCGAAAAAATTCTGGTCGGGGTGGGAGGATTCGAACCTCCGGCCTCTACGTCCCGAACGTAGCGCTCTACCAGGCTAAGCTACACCCCGAAGGGAAA
>JAGWRJ010000526.1 GCA_028869725.1 Alphaproteobacteria bacterium
CAGGTCTGCGGGAGGCTGTCATGCCCGAGCTGAAACTCTCCAAGCTCCCCGACCGCACCCCGGTCAAGATCACCATCACCGTAGCGCCGGATCTCAACGTCGCGTTGTCCCAATATGCGCAGGCCTATCGTGCGGTCTATGGCGAAGCCGAATCCATCGCCGAGCTCATCCCCTACATGCTCGAAGCCTTCCTTGCCGGGGATCGCGGCTTCGCCAAGGCCCGCAAGGAGAGCTTTCCTGAAGGAGCACCGGCCCCACCGCGACGGCCACGCGGGCGGCGGCCGTCAGCTCAGCCTTCACCACCTTCTACCCCACCACAGGAGGAATAGATGTCTGCGATTGGAACATTCACGCCTGCCAAGGATGGCGGCTGGACCGGCAATATTCACACGCTCACCATCAACGAAAAGCTCCGCTTCGTCCCCAACGACAATCGCGAGCATGACAACGCGCCGGCCTTCCGCGTGCTTGTCGGCCAGTCGCGCATCGGCGATGCCTGGGAAGCGCGCTCCAATGGCGATCCGCCCAAGGACTATCTGCGCGTCAAGCTGGACGATCCGAGCCTCGCCGAGCCGATCAGCGCGGCGCTGTTTCCGGCGGAAGATGGCAGCACGGCACAGCTGGTCTGGAATCGGCATCGGTCAGGCTGACCGAGCGATTGGTCTTGTTGGAGTGGCTGCGCGATGGGAAAGATCGACGATCGGCAAGATGGCCCCCAAAGGCCAGCGAATGACAATGGGCCGGCGAGCAACGAGCCTCTCGACCCGCGCATTTGCCGCATCGCTGAAGCCATCGGGCGGCACCTGGCCCGCGAGCACGCCAAGCTGCGTTGCCTGCCTGCTGCCAACGACAACGGGTCCCGCCAATAGGAACAGTCGGAACAGCGGGCCGAAGGGGCCCCAGGCTAAATCGGGGCGAGGCAGTCCTTGACGGGCGGCGCTACCCGGTATATTATCATGAGGCGATATGATATGGCGTTTGACATACCCGGGCACCAGCTCGAGTTCCTGCTGGCCTTCGATGGGCGCATCCACCATCTTGAAGAGGGTTATTGGATCAAATTCGAGGTCAAAGCCGTCGAGGCGGGAGCGGAGCGCCCACATGGTTTGTCCTACGCGTTCACGCTCCATGCGCCGAATGGCCGGCGGCTGGTCGGCTTTGACAATGCGCACGGTGTTCCGCCCCTTGGTTCAAGGTTCAAGAGGCGTCCGCAAGCGAACGACCATTGGCACCGCACGGAGAACGATCCGGGGCGACCTTATGAATTCAAAGATGTTGAGACGTTGATCGACGACTTCTTCAACGAGGTAGAACGGGTGCTCAACGAGCATGGGGTTGCGACAACGGTTATCGCGGTTGAAGAGACCCGGAGGTCTGAATGACGAAGTATAAGATTCAGAGTTTGCGATCGTTGCGCGACGAGATGAAGGCCGTCGCGCGCGGCGAGAAGCCGGCGCCAAACGATGCTGCGAAACCCTCCTTCAATTCAGTCGAAGCTCTGGTGCGGCTGTTGACGCCTGAAAACCGCCGGCTGCTCGCGCTGATCCGCGATCACCAGCCTCGGTCTGTCGCCGAGCTGGTACAGCTGTCCGGACGCGCGCAACCGAACCTGACGCGGACACTGGCGAAGCTGGAGGCTGCGGGCTTCGTCACGATGACAGTGTCCGGTCGCCGGAAGGCGCCAAAGACGAGAGTCAAGAAGATCTTGGTCGAGATTGACCCCTACAGCGAGAATGATCGACTGCGCGTGGCCTGACAGTATGTGAGCCACAGTAAGGTGTGGGTCGTAGGCAGTTTGATGGAGGCGAAAATATGAGCACGAGAGTTGCAATCTACGCCCGCTACTCGTCCGACAACCAGAGCGTCGCTTCAATCGATGATCAGTGCCGCGTCTGCCATGTCTATGCCACGCGCGAGAAGTGGCGCGTGGTCAGCATATACAAGGACCCCGCCATTTCGGGCGCGAGCGTGACTTTGCGGCCAGGAGTGCAGGCGCTCCTGCAGGATGCCCATCGGAAGAAGTTCGATATCGTGCTGGCAGAGGCGCTCGACCGCGTATCCCGCGATCAGGCGGACATTGCGATCCTGTTCAAGCATCTGCGCTTTGCTGGCGTGCAGATCGTTACCCTGGCCGAAGGCGAAATCTCCGAGCTGCACGTCGGCCTCAAGGGGACAATGAACGCGTTGTTTCTGAAGGACCTCGCAGCCAAGACCCATCGTGGCATGCAAGGACGAGTCGAGAAAGGTAAGGCGGGGGGAGGGCTCTGTTACGGATATGACGTCGTCAAGCGCACCAACAGCGAGGGCGAGCCGCTTCGTGGGGAGCGCGCCATTAACGAAGCTGAAGCGCAGATTGCCCGGCGCATCTTCCGGGAGTTTGCCGCTGGAAAAAGCCCCCGGGCAATCGCGGCCGATCTGAATAGCGAAGGTGTCCCGGGCCCACTCGGCCGGGCCTGGGGCGACACGACCATCCGTGGCCATGTCTGCCGTGGCACCGGCATCATCAACAACGAGCTCTATGCTGGGGTGCTCGTGTGGAACCGGCAACGCTATGTCAAAGATCCGAGCTCGGGTCGGCGCGTTTCGCGGCCGAATCCGGAATCCGAGTGGATCAGGACCGAAGTTCCGGAGCTGCGCATCGTCGATGATTCGCTCTGGCATCGTACAAGGGCCTATCAGGCAGAACTGGCGAAACGATTCGAGGCAACGACGATCGGTGTGCGGGAAGCACGCGCTAAACGCATCCACAGCTTGCGCCGGCCTGCTTTCCTGTTATCCGGGCTCCTCGCTTGCGGCTGTTGCGGCGGCAAGTATGGCATCATCGCGCGAGACCGCTACGGCTGTCTCAATTACTATCGGCGCAGCACGTGTGAGAACAACCGCACAGTGGCCCGAGACCAGATTGAGCGCAGGGCCCTGGCGGGCCTTCAGGACAAACTCGTTTCGGCCGATGCCGTCGCCTTGGCGGTGCGGGCCTATGTGGAACAGACCAATCGGCAAAACCAGGAACGCCGCGCACAAATGGAGGTCGATCGCCGGGCGCTCGAAAAGGTCGACCGCGCGGTTCAGGGTATCATGCAGGCCATCGAGGATGGCATGTATCAGCCGTCCATGAAGGTGCGGATGGAGGAGCTGGAGCGCCAGAAGGCAGACATCGCGGCTCGCATGGCCGGCGCGCCGGCCGATGTACCCGACGTTCATCCGAATATCGCCGAGCTTTACCGCATCCAGGTCGCAAGGCTGGCAACCGCCTTGGCGGACCCCGAGACCCATGCCGAAGCTGCGGCGGATATCCGTTCGCTTGTCGGCGAGGTGGTGATTACGCCTGGGACGGGTCGGGGCGAATTTTCGGCCGTCTTACGCGGCGAGCTGATGGGGATTTTGGGCTTGGCTGCAGAGGGAACTGGGCCTCCCGAATCCGAAGTTATAATAAAC
Organism: Alphaproteobacteria bacterium; assembly: GCA_028869725.1. Classification (GTDB taxonomy): domain Bacteria; phylum Pseudomonadota; class Alphaproteobacteria; order Micropepsales; family Micropepsaceae; genus Rhizomicrobium. The sequence goes on from JAGWRJ010000526.1 coordinate 3,436, forward strand.
GAGCCTGCGGGCCCCCGCAACCAATAAAATCAAGGCCTTAGCGATTTTTCGCTAAGGCCTTTTTGCTGTCAGGGCGCAATTTGGGCACAGTCAGGCACAGCGATGCCCCGCATCCCTCAACATTTCTCAAGAGCCGCCGGACGTCTTGTCCTTCCACCGCGCTGGCGGTTCAAGTTGTCACGTGGGTAGAGCCTATAACGCATCGCACTGGTCCGCGTGCTTTTACGCGTTCTCGAGCTTCAGCTTTTCGAGATTGAACAGCTTCCAGCGTATGCCTGGAAGCTGGACCTGAGCGCGGCCCGCGGCGGATATCGCCTCCATGATCCGGTTGAGTGCCTCGCCTATGTGCTTCAAGGAAGCGCCACGATCTTCGATAGGCAGATAGGTCAGATCGATATCGACTGATGGACCCGGCATGTCGCGATAGAACAGGTTGATCGCCGTGCCACCCTTCAACGCGAAGGCTCCCTCCTTGGCAATGCGTGGAAACACCTCAATAAGCAGGCGTACCTGGTCGACGTAACGTTCAAGCATCGGCGTCCTTCGTTTCGGACGCCGGGATCTGGCGTCGCCCGCCTCAGCCGCCAGCACGGCGGCGATATTGGCGGAATTGCGCCCTTCCTACCTGTCTTCGGGATAGATACCAAATAGCTGGGCGAAGTCTTCCATGTGCACGCGGCTTCCGGGCCAAACCGAATCGGACAATCGATGTGCTACCAAAACCGGACATCTTTACGTGCTACCGACACTGCCAGAGAAGGATGTGCCAGAGAAGGATGACTCCCGCCCGGGTTTCACGCCCGCTTTGGCAGCGAGGTAGTCGCGCAAGGCGCCTTCCGGTAGCAGATTGGAGAAGAAGGCTGGCAGGCGTGTTGCCATCGGTTTGACCGTCGTCACCAGCCCGCCGGACGCGCTCTTATAGGACAGGCTCAGCGTCGGGCGGGTGGAGTCATGGACGTAAGCCTGGTCGACGGCGAAGAGATGGCTGTCACCCGGATAGGCGATTGATGACGCCAACCCGACAAGCCTTTTCTGGCCATAGGAGGGTCAGTCGAGTGTCGGCTTCCATGGTTCCATTATTAGAGCTTTCGCTCTACCGCGCCGGTATTGAGGGTTATTGTTGCCGCAGATTAGTCGAGCCCTTGCGCGCAACTTGATCGAGATCAAAAAGGGCGCCCGCAAAGGTCGCCACTGTCCACGCGCGGACAAATCTATCAATCCGCTTGCGGGCAGGTTGACTCCGGAACTGTTGCTCGCAGATGTCCCGACATTTGCCGTGCTCGACGGATCGATGCCCACAATGGGCTAACGCATCGGCTCATTTCCGACATTGGAATTCTGGGCTCCGGCCAAGGAAGGTAATCGCTATGCGGCAGACAAATGCGATCCCGGCGTTGATATTTGTTGTGATTATCAGTCTGGGGCTGGCTCTCGCGTACGCTCCCTATACTGCATCCGATTACGTCGCGGTCCTCGGGGTCATAACCGCTTCCATAATCTTGGCGATCATTGCCTCTTCTGCCACCAAAATTGCGAACCAATGGGAAAGAACCGTTGTTCTGCGAATGGGCCGATTCCTCTCGATGAGAGGTCCTGGACTCTTTTTCATCATTCCGGTGGTCGATACCGTACCGTACTGGATCGATATTCGCGTGATTACGAGTTCGTTTAAGGCTGAAAAAACGCTCACCAAGGACACAGTTCCTGTGGATGTCGACGCGGTACTGTTCTGGAAAGTCCTGGAGCCCGAGAAGGCGGCGCTGGACGTTGCAGACTATCAGGCTGCAATCGGCTGGGCGGCACAGACAGCTTTGCGTGATGTCATCGGAAAGACTGTGCTGTCCGACATGCTTGAGGGCCGGGAAAGAATCAGTATCGAGCTTCGCAAGATCATTGATGAGCGCACCGAGCCGTGGGGGATCAGCGTCATTTCGGTCGAGATCAAGGATGTTCTGATTCCGCCGGGGCTGGAAAACGCGATGTCGATGCAGGCCCAGGCCGAACGGGAACGCCAAGCCAGAGTTATCCTGGGTGACTCGGAACGCCAGATCGCCGAAAAGTTCGAACAGGCGGCCAGGAGCTACGTCAACAATCCAGTCGCGCTGCACCTTCGCGCCATGAACATGCTTTATGAGGGTTTGAAACAGAACTCCACGATCGTCTTGGTTCCTAGTACGGCGGTGGACACAATGCAATTGGGTGGTCTCGCCGGTATCACGGCAATGGCTTCGGAGCTCGGCGAGAAACAGGCCGTTGAATCGGCTGCAAGAACAGCCGCCCCGGGCGATGCCGGTGACGCCAATGGGTGAGGAACCGAGCCATTAAATATGCAGACCGGTACTATGGTCAGCTGTCGGTCGGTCTCAGGGTGAATGAATTCAACTATGCCGCTTGAGAGAATCTGCCCGCTGGCGGACAAGCCGGTCGCACCCGACATGCTGATCGATGTGTCCGGGCCTTTGGCTGAAGCAGTTGATGGCTCGAACACATCCGAACATTGTAGTGGTTACGCCTGCGGCAAAGCTCGCGCGCACATCGTCTGGTCGATACTGCGCAACGGGAAAACTTTTGGTGCGGGCGCTATGGCTGCCATTTGATCTGGACTAATCACGGCAGCACGAGGCGTGGTCGGTCACCGTCAGTGGATAGAAATAGGCGCTGTTGCCAAGCTTGAATTCGTCCTTGTAATCGGCATACCACAGATCGTTTGGAGACAGGCCAGCTGAAGTGGCGTGCCTTTGGCCGGCGCCTCGCTTCCCGCCCCATCCTCTCCCTTGCGCGGGCGCTGATCGGGAGCTCTGCCTCCGAGCCGGTGAGACAGAACCAGGACAATCCTGCCTTTGACCGGCGACAGGACCCAAGGGGGCACGCACCCAGCTCACGCCTTGCTTGCTAGCATCAGGACCGGAGCAATGGCGCCCCTGGCAATATTCTGAACCATGTTTGCGACCTTGGTGGCGGCATCCTTGCCCATTACGAGATGGAGCCCCAATGGCGGCGTACCATGCTCGGCCATGCGCGCCTTCATCCTGGCAAAGAATGCGAGCGCGAGATCCCCTTGGGGTTCGGTCGCCACCACCCTGAACCCTGTTGCCACCAGTGCGGCCTCGTAGGCGTCCGCCGCTGCCACGAACGAGGTCGTCTCTTCCTCTGCCCAAGCCACTGGGTAGTCCAGCGTACCATCACCGACACGCATCACGTCATAGACCGCGAACAGCGCGCCTGGCTTCAGTACCCGCGCGATCTGGGCAAAGAGTCGGGCCTTGTCCTCAATATTCATTCCGACATGGAACTGGGTAGCGCGGTCGAAATATGCGTCCTCGTACTGCAGATTCAGTGCGCTGCCCTGTGTCAGATGCACCTTGCTGTCTAGTCCGACCTCACGGCTCAGCCCATTGCCCACCTCGACATATTCTGGTGTCAGATCAATTCCTTCGACCTCGACGTCGAAACGGCTGGCCATGAACCGTGCGGCGCCTCCCAGACCGCATCCTATGTCCAGCACCTTAAGTCCCGGACCCAAGTCGATCCGCGCGCAAACCATCTCGGTAGCCACTCTGCCACCGATGTGAAACTCATCCACGCCAGCAAGCTGGTCCACCGGCGCCCCTTTGGAGTGCGCGCGAACAGTCGCCCAGCCCGCTTCGATCGCCGCCTGCAGGGCTCCATGGGTGTAATGACCGGCCACCTTTGCTTCGAGTGACGCCATGGCTTTCTACGCCTCCTGCTGTACCTGACTTAGAGACCAAGAAACCCTAGAACGGCCAGACATGCCTGGCTACTTCAGTTTCTGTAGTCAGATAA
>JAGWRJ010000527.1 GCA_028869725.1 Alphaproteobacteria bacterium
CGCCGCGTCCTCGGACACGCCGTCGCGCACGGCTTCGACGATCTGTGCCTTGGTGACGCGACCGAGATAGGTCCGCGCCGTCGGCCGCCAATGCGCCGTCATGTCGAGCGACACGGCTTGCGCCAGCCTGTCCGCCGTCGCTAGCGCGCGAGGCTTGCGGTCCCACGGCTGCTTGACCGCGAACACGGTGAGCGCGGCGCAATGCGCGAACAGGCTCATGCGGTTGTCATAGTCGAGCGCAACCACGAAACCCCACAACGCGCCCGCATCCTGGGGCATCCGTGCGGCCCAAGTGGCATGACGATCCGCCAACGCCTTGCCCGCCTCAGTGTCCTCGATCCCGTCTGCGTGACCGCCGAGCGGCGCACTGACAGCGGTGAGATCGAGGCACGATCCGGTGTCGTGGCCGCGATAGAAGGTTTGCGCGGCCAGTGCATGGGTGACGACGATCATCGCCACGTCCGGGTTTTCGCCCAAGGCGAGGCGCAAACCGAGCGTGCGATGGGCGGTGAGGTCGCGGATGAGAAGATCGGACAGCGGCTTGCCGTCATCCGTATCCTCGTCCTCCGCCGTCTCCACATCGGAACCCGGCTGTGCGTCCGTGACGATCTCGCTGTCCTCGGCCGCGGTGTAACCCGTCTCGGCGTCCGGTTCTGGAGTCTCGTCCTCGGGCCGCACAAAGCCGCGTTCGATGCGGACTGCGCCGTCATGGTTCAGCACCACGAACACGCCGCTGCGGGCAACGGCGTCCGGCTCGTAAACATATTGCCGTTCGGACAGCCGCTCGATCTCGGCCTCAAGCGCGCCAAATTTGGCGTCCACCTCGTCCGCCAGTTCCTCCGCGCCGTCATATTGTTCATTGAGCGCGTCGAACTCCGCTTGCACGGCGTCGAGCCGTTCCTGATCCTCCGGTGTGAGGTCCACCGGCTGCGGGTAGGTGCGATGCAGGCCGTGCGCGTGTGGGAAGTCGATGAAGGCTTGCGCCCATTTCCAACCTTCCGCCCGAACCTCCTCCGCGATCCGTTCCAGCTTTTCCAGCGCCAGCCGGTCGAGCAACGCACCGTCCTCGAAATAGCCGCCGTCGTCGTCGGAGAACAGGTCACGCAGGATCACACCGCCCGCTTCCGTATAGGCGTCGGCGCCGACGAAGGCGGCGCGCCGGTCGCTCGCCCGCACATGCGTTTCCGTCATCATGCGGCGGATGCTGTGCGGCTCCTTGTTCCAAGAGAGGTTGTCGTAAACCTGCTCCTGCCGAGCGTGATCCTCGCTGATGGCGAAAGCCGTCAACTGGTCGAGGGTTAATCCGCCATCCCGATAGACCTGCATCAGCCTCGGGCTGATCGCGCCGAGGCGCAGGCGCTGGCGCACGACATGCGGCGTCACGCCGAACCGCGCGGCGATTTCCTCCGCGCCGAAGCCCTGCTCGTCGGCCAGCCGCTTGAACGCCTCGAACTGGTCGGCGGGATGCAGCGGCTCACGGACCACGTTTTCCGCAAGGCTTACTTCTTCCTCGTCGCCCTCGTTGATGAGGCACGGGACGGCGTAGCTCTTGGCGATGGCTTTCCGCTTCGCCAACAGCTTCAAGGCCGCGAGCCTGCGCCCGCCGCCGGTGACGCTGAACTTGCCGGTTTCCATGCCGTCCGCGTTCAGGACGGGCCGGACGGACAAGCTCTGCAACAGGCCATGCGCGGCGATGCTCGCTGCCAGTTCCTCGATCCCTGCGTCCCGGCCGGTGCGGCGGACATTCTTGTCGGACGCCACCAGCTTCGCCAGCGGCACGTCCCGAATGATGGTGGTGGTTTGGATGTTCGTCATAACAGTCTCCTTTGGGTTGGGGTGTCAGCGCAGCGCTGCGCTGCACCCCTGCCCGTCGGCGAGACCGGGGTAGCAAGGGCAAGGGCGGCCGGGATGGAGGGGGATCACCCGGCCTGCACGGAGCCGAAGGCGCAGGAAGGTCGGGGAAACCGTCCCGGCCGGCGCCGGCAGGCCGGCGCTTTACCCTTGCGCCGCGCAAGGGCGGAGCCCTTAGCAAATCGTCTTGTTCACGGTGACGGGCGCCGTTGTCGCCATCGGCGAAAAATGTACGCCACCGGCGTCGGAAGAAGACATGCGTTTCTATTGGCCGCCGAGCGCGCGATGCGTGCCTTGGCGTAGAAACGGAGGGTGCCGCAACGTAGCGCGTTATTCCACGCTTGCGGCATGAGACACGCATTCAGGCGACATCGCCGCTTCGATATCCGGCCGGATGAAATTCCCGGCGATCTCTACGACTATGCGCGGCCACCCCCACCGCGTCCGGGCCGCAAGCGGGACGATCCGCCGATCAAGGTCACGGACGATTGGCCCGCGATGGTGCCGACCACGGAGGCGGAGCTGCGGGTCATGGAAGCGCATCTGGGCGACGTGCTGGACGAAATCTTCGGGCCGCTGCCCTGATTCTTCGCGACAAACAGGAACTTGATTTGTGAGTCAATATGACGTACATATTGGGCGGATTGGATGTTTTGTCAGGAGCAGGTCCGATGCCGCGCAAGGAAGCGAAAGCCGAACGGAAGACGCCCAACCGGGAGGAGCGTCTCGGATTCCGGCTGGATGAAGAGAGCAAAGATTTGATCGAGCGGGCGGCCCATCTGTCTCGGCGCAAGGTGAGCGATTTCTGCGTCACCGCGCTAGTCGATACCGCGCGCCGGACCATCGCCGAGCATGAGACGCTTGCGCTATCCGATCGCGATCGCAAGGCGTTCTTCGATGCGCTCATCAATCCGCCCGAGCCGAGCGAACGGCTCCAGCGCGCGCTGGCTGAGCACAAGCGGCGCGTGGCGTCCTGACGATGGCGGTGCGCCGGCCGGATTTGCGGATTGAGGCGCTTGCGCCGCATCACGACCGGAGTGGCTTCTCCTGTGGGATCGACAGCCTCGATCGTTATTTCAGGACTCAGGCCGGCCAGGATGTCCGGCGCAAGGCGAACGGCGTCTTCGTGCTCGTCGAGCCGGATCGGCCGGATGTGGTGCTAGGTTACTATACGCTCTGCGCTACCGGCTTGCCGCACGGCGACGTTCCCGTCGCGGCGCGCAAGCATGTTCCGCGCTATCCGCTGGTGAGCGCCATCCTCGTGGGACGGCTGGCGGTCTGTGAAGCGAGACAGGGCCAGCGCCTGGGGGCGATGCTTCTCGCAGACGCCGTGCGCCGCACCTATGCGACCGTCTCGACGGTCGGCGCGTCGATGCTGGTGGTGGACGCGATCAACGAGCGTGCCGCCGCCTTCTATGAGGGCAACGGCTTTTTGCGGCTGCCGGACTCGCTGCGCCTCGTGCTGCCGATGGATGTCATCAAGGGAATGGTAAAGTCATGACCGATACCGCGGCGAAATCCGCTGACGTGACGGCCGCAATACCCACCGCCAAGGCGGCTCTCTATCTCCGTGTCTCGACCGGCCGGCAGGCGGAGAGCGATCTCTCCATCCCCGATCAGCGCCGGCAGATCACGGCTTACTGCGCGGCCAAGGGTTGGGATGTGGCGGCCGAATATGTCGAGCCGGGCAATACCGCCACCGATGACCGGCGGCCGGCGTTCCAGGCGATGATCGACGCCGCGCTGGTGAAGCCGCCAACCTTCACCGTCATCATCGTCCACTCCTTCTCGCGCTTCTTCCGTGACCAATTCCAGTTCGAGTTCTATGTGCGCAAGCTCGCCAAGAACGGCATCCGGCTGATCTCCATCACGCAAGACCTCGGCGATGATCCGATGAGTGTGATGATGCGACAGATCATGACGCTGTTCGACGAATATCAATCGAAAGAAAACGCTAAGCACACGCTGCGCGCGATGAAGGAGAATGCCCGCCAGGGGTTCTGGAACGGCGCGCTGCCGCCGATCGGTTATCGCATCGTGGCGTCCGAACAGCGCGGCGCGAAAACGAAGAAGAAGCTGGAGATCGATCCGGTTCACGCCGAGACGGTGCGCCTGATCTACAAGCTGGCCCTGGTTGGCGACGGTGAGAGCGGACCGCTGGGCGTCAAGGCAATCGCGACCTGGCTCAACGAGCACGATGTTCGGACGCGCGACGGCGGCCGTTGGGGCGTCGCATCCGTGCATCTCGTCCTTACGCGCGAGACCTACGTCGGCCGCCACCATTTCAACACCCGCGACCACAGGACCAAGGCGGCGAAGCCGAAGGGCGAGCACGCCATCATGGCGGTGCCGCCCATCGTCACCGAGGCGGAGTTTACGGCCGTGCGGGATCACTTGAAGGCGCGCAGTTCACAATGGATGGCGCCGCGCGCCGTCAGTGGCCCAACGCTGCTGACGGGCATCTGCTTCTGCGCCGCTTGCGGCGGCGCGATGACGCTACGCACCGGAAAAGGCAGCTCCGGCGGCCACTATCGTTACTACACCTGCTCGACCAAGGCGCGGCAGGGCGGGACGGGGTGCCGTGGCCTCACTGTGCCGATGGACAAGCTCGACCGGGCGGTGGCCGACCACCTTGAATGGCGGCTGCTCGATCCGCAGCGGATGGCGCTCATGATGGGCGAGCTGCTCGACCGTCGTGAAGAATGGGTGGAGCGGCGACATGGGCACATTACTGAACTGCGTCAGCGCTCGGCCGAAGCTGAAGCCAAGCTAAAGCGTCTCTACGAGGCGATCGAGAATGGCATCGTCAACATGGCGGACCCGTCGCTCAAGGATCGTGTCACCGAATTGACGAGCATCCGCGATCAGGCTGTCGCCGATGCCGAGCGCGCAACCGCCGCAGTCGAGAGACTCGGACCGGCGATCACGTCCAACAGCCTGAGAACATTTGTTCTCGCGGCACGCCGCAAGCTGCGGAACGAAGATGGAACTTTCCGGCGGGACCATTTGCGCGCGCTGGCGCAGCGCGTCGAGGTCGTCGATCGCAGCGAGGTTCACATAATGGGTTCAAAGACCGAGCTTTTGCGGACTCTCGTCGCTGCTGCGAGCGTAGATTCGGCGACTCTTGGCGTTCGCAGTTTGGTATGCCCTTCCTGAGAGATGGGTGACAGTTCATTCCGGGCACATGGGTGACACAATTGGGCATTTGCGGGGAGGACGCGCGATGCCCTGGAAGGTGTGCCAACCCATGGAAGAACGGATGAAGTTTGTGGCCCGTCTGATGGACGGTGAGAAGATGGCGGGGCTCTGTCGGGAGTTCGGGATTTCCCGGAAGACCGGCTACAAGATCCTGAACCGATATCAGGATTGCGGCCTGGAGGCGCTGACTGATCGCTCCCGACGGCCATATCGCCAGGCCAATCAGCTTCCCTTCCAGATCGAGAGCCTGATCATCCGGCTCAAGCAGGACAGGTCCTCCTGGGGTGCTCCCAAGATCCGTGAGAAGCTTCGCCAGCTCTATCCGGACGTTCATACGCCGGCCATCAGCACAGTTCACGCCGTCCTTGACCGCCACGGCCTCGTCAAGCGCCGCCGGCGGCGTCGGCCAAGCCCCCAAGGCACGCCGCTTTCCAAAGCCGTCGAGCCCAATGCCCTGTGGTGCGCCGATTACAAGGGCGAGTTCATGCTGACCAACAAGCGTTACTGCTACCCCCTGACCATCACGGACTTCTCAAGCCGATATCTGATCGCCTGCGAGGCGCTGTCGACCACCAAGGAGACCTACGCGTTCACTATTTTCGAGCGTGTTTTCAAGGAGTTCGGCCTGCCCAAGGCCATCCGCACCGACAATGGTGTGCCGTTCGCAAGTCCCAATTCGCTGTTCAACCTTTCCAAGCTGTCCGTCTGGTGGCTTCGCCTCGGCATCGACATCGAGCGCATCAAGCCCGGCTGCCCTCAGCAGAATGGCCGCCATGAACGCATGCACCTGACCTTGAAGCTCGAGACCACCAAACCGGCTGGTGCCAATTTCCTGCAGCAGCAGGCCAGATTCGACGACTTCATCGACTACTTCAACACCGAGCGCCCGCACCAGGCGATCGACATGCGATATCCCGCCGATCTCTATCGGCCCTCCGACCGACCCTATCAGGGCCTCCCACCGCTCGATTACCCGTTCCACGACAAGGCCGTCACCGTCACAACCTGCGGCCGGATTTGCTTCAATCGGCGCAAAATCAATCTCAGCCTGGTCTTTGCCGGCCAGACCGTCGGCATCAAACAGGTCGAAGACCGCATTTGGCTCGTCAGCTTCATGCACTATGATTTGGGATATTTCGACGACGAGAGCTGCAGGATGGAACCACTTCAAAACCCATTCGGGCCGAAAGTGTTACCCATGTCATCGGTATAAACTGTCACCTATGTGACCGGAATGGACCCCGTACCGAAATGGCGCGCCCGAAAGGATTCGAACCTCTGACCCCCAGATTCGTAGTCTGGTGCTCTATCCAGCTGAGCTACGGGCGCCGAGCCAAGGGCGCAGAACCTATTGGGGCCCGCGTGCAAAGGCAAGCGCCCCGTTTCGCTTTTGGCACAGGCAGGGGGACAGACGCGCCGCCCGCGCGGGCCCTTCATGCCAAGTGCCCGCTCCGCCCACTAATTTCCGGGATTTGACAGTGCCTGCGCCCTTGTCCCGCGCCATGGGCGTCGGTAAGACTGCAGGTGGACCCGGCTGCGTCGCGCTTCGGGTCTTCTGGGCGTGCGGCGTGCAGGCGGAACCTCAGTCAGATATGGGGCAAAATCCGTGAAGGCACGGACGCGGTAGAAGCGGCAGGCTGGGGGCGGGGATCGTCGCGACCGCCTGGCGAAGATCGGGCGGAGACCAGTGATGAGGGGATTTCACGTGGTGCAGGCGGACAAGACACGGTCGCTGCGCTCGCTGGCCTTGCTGGCGTCGGCGATGACGATTGCCGTGGCATTGAGCGGCTGCAGCACGATCGACAACGCTCTATTCGGCGCCTCTGCGCCTCCACCGAGTGCCGCGCCATCCGCTCCGCCACCTCCGCAAGGCTTACCGGGCACCCAGTCAGCCAGCCTCGTCACCACGTCTGGAGAGACCTCCGAAGCTACCACGAGCGCACCCGGGACCATTTCTCCGGTTCAGATTGCACCGGTGGAGGATACAGGAACCACAGTCGGCCACACGGTGATGGCACTGCGCAGTGATCTGTCCGCGATGCAGGATCAGATCATGTCGGCGGCGAGCAAACTCAGCGACCTCGAATCATCCAATGCCCAGTTCGCTACCACGTATTTTGGTGACAAGGCACAAATCACCGCTCGTCTACAACTGGGCACAACCCGCGGCAATCCGCATCTGGTGCAGAAATGGAATGCGGCTCAAAGCGCGCTCGATTCCCTGACCGGAAACATCAATGCGCTGAACAATCTGGGCCAGCAGATCTCCGATATCTCAAGCCACGCGCATTACCTGCTCAATACCATACATGCGACTTATAATGTGTCGGGCGCGGTCGATGAAGACCATCGCCAGCTCGACGTACTCGATGATGAAACCAATCAGACCATCGTCATCATCGACCGATTGCTCACGCAGGCAACCGGCGACATCCAGCGCCAGACCGCCTATGTCGCCACCGAACGCGGTAGCCTGACGACACTTGCCTCGGCGATTCAGAACGGTCAGCTCTATGGCGCCGGCGTCGGCGGTGTACTTGCGGCCGGCGCTCCTCCGGCTGCGGGCATTGCCGCGAACACGACACCACTCGTGACCATTCGCTTCGAACGCGCTCATGTCGCCTACAAGCAGATCCTGTATTCGGCCTTGCAGCAGGCACTGAAGGAGCGCCCAGAGGCGACCTTTTCCGTCGTCGCCATTTCCCCGACACGTGGCAGCGCCCCTGCCGTGCAGCTGGCGCAGACCCAAGCAGAACGGCATGCGCGGGAGGTATTACGCGCCATGACGTCAATGGGTATTCCAAGCGCCCGCCTGTCGCTATCATCGGCTACAGACCCGAATGTTCATGCAACCGAAGTACGCGTCTTCGTTCACTGAGCTGCAGTACCTTAGCGGAAGCGGGAAGCCGGATTAGTGCGGCGGTACCGGACATGAAGATAGGCTGACCGACGCGCACTCCGTTCTCCAAGCCCGCTGCGGGACAAGGTGTACGAGGCTGTGTTCACTTCCTGAAACGGTCTTGATAGCTCGTCAGCCGGCCTAGTGACTGGGCTTCATAGACGCCACGGGCGATCGCGCGCGCAAGACAATCTGCAGCAGCTTGACCGATCCGCATGATACTGACTGCGTCCCTGCCTGTACGCGCCACGCTTCCCGTCGACATCGCAAACACAAGATCACCGTCAAAAGGCGTGTGCACCGGACGCAGAGCACGGGCAAAACCATCGGCGGCCATGATCGCAATCCGCTTGAGTTCAAGCTGATCGACGGCCGCGTCTGTCGCGACAACGGCAATGGTGGTGTTTGCGCCAGCCCGCGCACCAAGTTTCATGTCGGATGGCAGTTCGGCAAGGACCGCCGGAAAATCTGCACCAGGACGCCGGCCGCCAAACTCGCCCTGCTGTTCGAATGGCCAGGCCCAAAACACGTCGCTTTCCGGCATCACAGCCGAGCCCACGGAGTTCACGGCTACAAGCGCACCAACCGTGGACCCGTCCGCCATCCGCCAGGACGCACTGCCCAACCCGCCTTTCAGCCGTCCCGACGCAGCTCCCATGCCGGCGCCGACATTGCCCAGGGCAAAATCCTTTCCGGCCCGCTCTGCAGCGGCACGGCCAAGCCTGCGATAGGGAGGCTCCTCGCCCCAATCCTTGTCGCCACCGTTGTTCAAGTCAAAAAGAATGGCCCCACAGACAACCGGCACCCGAGGTGCCCCCGGGGCAATCTCGAACCCCTGCCCCTGCCCACGCAGAAACGACTGTACACCGCCCACCGCATCGTTGCCGAACGCCGAACCACCCGAGAGGCAAATTCCATTAATAGCTGCAACCAGGTTTTCGGGTTCGAGGACAGCCACGTCCCGTGTTCCAGGCGCACCACCGCGTATGTCAACTGCTGCGCAGAAGGGCTGCTCTGCCAGGATCACCGTGACACCGCTGCGCAGGCGTTCGTCTTCGGCATTGCCGACCCTGAGCCCGGCGACATCGGTGATGAGATTTCGCGGTCCTGCCGTCATTTGCCCACGCTAACGCGCCGTGGCGACGATGAACAGGCGCCGGAATGCAAACAGTGTCGCGCCACTTGCACGACGCGGATAAGCGCGTGCCAGGGCTGCACGATAGGCGTCCAGAAATTCCGTGCGCGCGGGCTCGGCCAGAGCCTGAGCAAAAGGGCGCAGGCTCGTCCCGCTCATCCAGTGATAGACGGCGTCCTCACCGTCGAGCACCTGCACATAGATCGTCTCCCACAGATCGATGCGGTGGGCATGAGGCTCCAGAATCTGAAAATACTGCTCGGGCGAGCAGACATGGCTCGCATCCTGCACGCTGTCAAAACAGTGTGCCCAGGCTTTGCCCGTCGCGATGGAGCGGATCAGGGTGTGACTTGGTTGGTCAAAGTTGCGCGGCATCTGCACTGCAAGCGTGCCCCCGGCGGCCAGAGTCTGCATCAGCTTCGGCAAAACGCGCGCATGGTCACCAATCCACTGCAACGTCGCATTGGAAAAAAGGACGTCATAGCGGGTCTTGGGCTGCCACGCAGTCAGATCGGCCTGACACCATTGCGCGGGAACCGCGCTTGCACGCGCCGCATCCAGCATCTCGGCAGACGAATCGATGCCGACGAGCGCCGCGTTCGGCCATCGCGCCGCCAAAAGCGCGGTCGAATTTCCGGGTCCGCATCCCAGATCGGCGATAGTCTGCGGCGCGCTGACGTCGATGCGCGCGAGCAGTTCGCGCGCCGGGCGGGTGCGCTCGGCCGCAAAGGCAAGGTAGACATCAGGATCCCACGCCATCTCTAACTCCGATCGGGAATGACAATACGAAAGCGCGTGCCCGAGGTATCGCTCACCACAAGGCTTACGTCTCCACCATGGGCCCGGGCCAGTTCGCGACTGATCGCCAAACCAAGTCCGGTCCCCCCGCTGCGCGCAGCGCTGGCAAAGGGCTGGAAGAGGCGGGCCTCAGCGCCTTGCGGAAGTCCCGGCCCGTTGTCGGCGATATCAATGCGCACGACACCATCGCTCCTGATGGCGCTTACCTCAACCGCACCACCTTCAGCCACGGCTTCAACGGCGTTGCGCAGGAGATTCAGGAGAATGCGATAAAGCTGATCGGGATCAGCATCAATCTCAAGCTCGGGAGCGATGGCATCGCTAAGTCGTACGCGCTTGTGCCCCGAGCCGGCCAGCGCCGCTTCAGCGGCTTCGGCCACGAGCGGTTCCAGGGCAAGCATCCGCCGGGCAGGCGGACCTTCGTCGGCGCGCCCATACCGCATGGTATTGGTGGCCAGCGCCACCGCGCGGTCGATCGAGCCGACGAGCCGCGGTGCAAGGCGCTTGACCACGGGATCCTCACTGTCACGCAGACGGTCGGACGCAAGCTGTGCACTGGCCAGAATGTTGCGCAGATCGTGCTGGATCTTGGCCACGGCTGCACCCAGAGTGGCAAGGCGACCCTTCTGCTGCAAAAAGCCGTAGATCTCCCGCTGCATGGCTCCAAGCTCACGCTCGGTTATGCCGATTTCATCACGCCGTGGTGATGAGCTGATGATACGCGCCGGATCTTCCGGATTGGCCCGAAACGCGACCATGGCCTGGGCGATACGTCGCATGGGCCTCACAAAACTGCGATAGAGACTGACGAAAACCAGAACGGCGGTCATCAGGGAGACAAACAGCGCTAGCGCCAGGATGCGCCGGGCGTAAGCTGCGAGCTTGGCACGGATGCTGGCGTCACCCACCAGGACTTCGACGGTCTGGGCACCAGGGATACGGGTACGCGCGATGACGTGAACCACGGGGTTGCCGTGGCTCAGCAGGCAATCCAGAGCGTTGTAGATTTCGCGAAAGAAATCCTCATGGCGCAGATCAATGGTCACATTGATCTTCCTGGGCATTTGCGTCACCAGAAACAGCTCACGCTGCTCGGGACGCTTGAGCATCACCGCGCTCGCTCCGGCGCGCGCCAAAAGTTCACTGCGAAGACGCGCGGAGAGGGATTTGTCGCCCAGTTCCGTAAAGGGAAGAATTGCAATCTCCGCCGATTCGATGTGCTGGGAAAGCAACGCCCGGTGATAGCTGGCGATCGAGGGTAGGAAGATCACCCCTTCGGTCACCATCACGAAGAGAAGCGTCAGCAGAAGCAACCGGCCCGACAGGCTGTGGACCGCGAGCTCGTAGCCGGCTTTCAGGCGCGCGCGGATGGCCTCGAACATCGGTGCATCAAGCACCAAGCCCGGCCTAAAATGAAGCCTGCGGGATCTTCTTCTGAAGCCAGGCCCAGGAGCCGCAGCCTGCCTGACGCGCGAACGCCGCAGTCTGCCTCCTCGTCCGGCAACTTCGCCCTGGTGCACCTCGTATCGCCCCGATCTGGCGCGCGGATCGGGCCTCGCGCGCCGGCCTTCACCCTGCTTTAGCCCAGGCCGGCCCTGCCACGCCATCACCTCGGCCGAAAGCTCGCCCGCTTTGACCTGGCGATCAGAAAATCCTGCCGGACAGACAGGTGGTTGACAGGGTCAGGCCCGCTGACTAGAACCCCCGCTCTCATCGCAATGGGGCACACCCCCTGGAGCAGGGCCATGAAACGCACCTATCAACCTTCCAAGCTCGTGCGCAAGCGCCGTCATGGTTTTCGTTCCCGCATGGCAACCAAGGCCGGTCGCCAGGTGCTTTCCCGCCGCCGTGCCCACGGCCGCAAAAGACTGTCTGCCTGAGAAGACCGTGGCGGGCAGATCCCCGCCTGAGGCGGCATCATCCCTTTCTGCCGCGGCCGATCGCGGCCTTCCGCCCCACCCTGGCGCAACCCGGCTGATGCTGTGCGGCCTGCCCAAGCGCGCCGATTTCCTGCGTGCCCAGAAGGGGGTTCGGCGCCGCGAAGCCGGGCTTATCCTGGAGGCATGCCCTACTCCGGCGGCACTGCTCAGGCCCCTGTCGGTACGGGTGGGCTTTACCGCCAGCCGCAAGGTCGGTGGGGCCGTGGCTCGCAATCGTGCCAAAAGGCGATTGCGGGCGGCAGCTGCGGCCTTGCTTCCCCTTTATGCTCACGAAGGCAATGACTATGTTCTCGTGGCCAAGACAGAGACGCTGAGCCGGCCCTTTGGCGACCTGCTTGCCGATCTGGCCGGCGCCATCCAGGCAGCCAATCGCCGTCTGGGACCGCCACCGCCGGGCGGCCGCGATGACCGCGGCCCAGGCCAAAGCCGAGACTGACATGTTTTTCATGACCCTTTTCGCGGGCGGAATGCGTAAGGTTGCGACAGCGATTTTGCTCGCACCCATTTTTGCCTATCGGCTTCTGCTTTCACCGCTTCTGCCGCCCGCATGCCGCTTTCAGCCCACCTGTTCGGCTTACGCCATTGAGGCCATCAAGCGCCATGGACCGGTCTTCGGTCTGCTGCTTGCTCTGCGCCGCATTGGCCGCTGCCACCCCATTTCCTGGCTCGGCGGTTCGTCGGGCTTTGACCCCGTCCCGCCCAAGGCTTCTATCCGTCGATGAACGAAAATCGTAATCTTCTGCTCGCCGTTATCCTGTCCGCTGCTGTGCTGTTCGGCTGGCAATATTTTATGCCTGGCCAACAGCCGAAGACCGGACCCCACGCCCCTGCCCAGACGCACCGGGTGGTCGCCGCGCCCTCGACACCGACCGGTGCCGTGCATGCTGCCTCCAGCATGAGCATGGCCCAGGCCCTTGCCACGTCTGGACCGCGCATCGTCATCGACACGCCGTCCGTTGACGGCACCCTGCGCCTCAAAGGCGCCCGTTTCGACGACCTGAAACTGAAGCATTATCATTCGACCATCGACCCCAAGAGCCCGCAGATCGACCTGCTGGCGCCTGAAGCCACGGCGCATCCCTATTACTCGGTGTTCGGCTGGGTCGCTGCGCCTGGACAACATATCGCCACGCCTGGCGCCGATACGCCTTGGAAGCTCGTTCATGGCGAACGCCTGACGCCACAGACTCCGATCACACTGAGCTGGAATGATGGCCAGGGGCTCGTGTTTACCCGCACGATCTCGGTCGATGACAATTACATGTTCACCATCCGCGATCGCGTCACCAACACCGGCAATACACCGGTGACATTGTTTCCCTATGCCTATGTGGCCCGCGAAAACCCGCCAGAGACCAAAAGCTCGTGGTACCTGCATCAGGGTTTCATCGGCGTCGCCGACGGGAGCGAAAAAGATGCCGATTATTCCGACTTCAAGGGCGGCAAGCCGCCACAGGACTACACGTCAAAGGGCGGCTGGTTTGGCATTACCGACAAATACTGGATGGCGGCGGTCATTCCTCCCCAGAACGTCCATCTTGCAGCAGCCTATCGGGCGGTCGCCGGCGCCCATAGCACAGCCTATCAGGCTGATTACCGCCTCTCGGCACAGACGATCGCACCGCACGAGAGCCTGAGCCTCGAGCAGCACCTGTTTGCAGGCGCAAAAGTCGTCCAGCTGCTCGACCACTATGCGAACAAGCTGGGCATTACGCATTTTGACTTGGCAGTGGACTGGGGTTGGTTCTGGTTCTTCACCAAGCCCATCTTCTTCCTGCTCGACACGTTCTATCACTGGGTCGGCAATTTTGGCGTCGCAATCCTGTTGCTCACAGTCACCATCAAGCTCGCCTTCTTTCCGCTTGCCAACGCCTCGTTCAAGTCCATGAGCAAGATGAAGAAGCTGCAGCCGGAGATGGAGCGGATCCGGGAGCGCTTTGCTGATGACAAACAGCGCCAGCAACAGGAACTGATGGAATTCTACAAGCGTGAGAAGGTCAATCCAGTATCAGGTTGCCTTCCTATGCTGATCCAGATGCCCGTGTTCTTCTCGCTCTACAAGGTGCTCTACGTCACAATCGAAATGCGCCATGCACCGTTCTTCGGCTGGATCCACGATCTGTCTGCGCCAGATCCGACCTCGATCCTCAATCTGTTCGGACTGCTTCCCTACCACGTGCCATTGTGGATTCCGGCCTTCCTGTCGATCGGAATCTGGCCAATCCTGATGGGCTTCACGCAGTTTCTGAGTACGAGACTCAATCCAGCGCCGGCCGATCCCATCCAGGCACAGATGTTCACCTTTATGCCCATCATCTTCACATTCATGATGGCAGGGTTTCCGGCCGGTCTGGTGATCTACTGGACGTGGAACAATCTGCTCACGGCGATGCAGCAATACGTGGTCATGCGTCGCCAGGGCGTCGAAATCCATCTGGTCGAAAATCTCAAGCTGCGGCAGATGGCAGGGCGCCTGTCTGCTCTCATTGGTCGAGGCGGATGACGACGACCGAAGGTGCAGATACGCAGGCCGGCAAACTGTTCGCCGCACCGTGTGAGTTCTTCGCCGGCGCAGCCTCTCTTTCAGCCCTGCCGCCGGAAGGCAGGGCCGAATTTGCCTTCATCGGTCGCTCCAATGTCGGCAAATCAAGCCTGGTCAACGCCCTGACGGGTCGTAATGCGCTTGCCCGCGTGTCGCAGACACCCGGTCGAACCCGTCAGATCAACTTCTTCAATCTCGGAGACGCCTGCACCCTCGTCGACCTGCCTGGCTATGGCTATGCCAAGATCGCCAAAGCCGAGCAGGCCCGCTGGCAGGAGCTGATTTTTACCTATCTGCGCGGACGCGCCTGTCTGAAGCGCGCAATCCTTCTGATCGACGCACGCCGCGGCCTCATGGAAAGTGATCACTCCGTCATGGCTCTGCTTGATCGGGCCGCGGTCTCCTATCTTGCCGTATTGACCAAGATCGACTGCGTTGCGCGAGAGGACCAGGAGCAGGCTTGCACCAGCGCGTTGGCCGAGCTCAGCCGTCATGGCGCGGCCTATCCGGAAGTTCTCGCCACATCGGCACAGAGCGGCGCCGGAGTGGACGAGTTGCGCCAACATATCTGGTCGGTGCTGGTGGCAAACGCAGGCGCCTGACCGTTCGCGATTTGCGGATGGGCCAAATTGCTCTATAAGCCGCAAAATTTACACCTCGGCGAAGGAACAACGCAGATGGCGAACCAGGAGGACAGCGGACAGGATCGCAATCTGCGCATCATGGCGCGCTGGCGCTCGACCGCCCGGGTGCTGGTCGAAGCCCTGCCCTATATCCTGCGCTATGACAATCAGACCATCGTCGTCAAATATGGCGGTCACGCCATGGAAGGCGGGGTCAGTCAGAACTTTGCCCAGGACATCGTCCTCATGAAGCAGACCGGTATCGAACCGGTGGTTGTTCATGGTGGCGGTCCACAGATCGGCCAGATGCTGAAGAAGCTGCAGATACCGTCGCAGTTCATCGACGGGCTGCGCGTCACCGATGCGGCTGCGATCGAAGTCGTGGAGATGGTGCTCGCCGGCTCGATCAACAAGCAGATCGTGAGCACGATTAACGCCGCAGGAGGACGGGCGGTAGGGTTATCAGGCAAGGACGGCAATCTCGTAGTCGCCCGCAAGCTTGAACGTACGCGCGAAGACCCCGAAACCGGTGCCCGCACCGCGGTCGATCTGGGCTTTGTGGGCGAGCCCGAGACCATCAATCCCGAAGTACTGCGCACCATCCTGCGCTCTGACCTCATTCCCGTCATTGCGCCGATCGGCGTTGGCCGCAAGGGTGAGACCTACAATATCAACGCGGACACCGTGGCAGGAGCTGTCGCCGGGGCGATGCATGCAGCACGTCTCATGCTGCTCACCGATGTCGAAGGGGTGTTGGACCGCGACAAGAAACTGATCCCCAAGTTGACCGTGGCCGAAGCGCGCGCCCTTATCGCCGACGGCACGATTTCGGGGGGCATGATCCCCAAGATCGAAACTGCGATCGAGGCGGTCGAAGCTGGAGTTACGGCGGCCGTCATCCTCGATGGCCGTATTGCCCATGCTCTCTTGCTCGAGCTGTTCACCGAGCACGGTGCCGGCACCCTCATTACTGCCTGAG
>JAGWRJ010000528.1 GCA_028869725.1 Alphaproteobacteria bacterium
CCTTGCGGTGCATGATGTTCTTGAACTGGGAATGCCCGGCCATTGCCTTCATCCATGAGGGACGCGGGTCAATAGCCCCAGCGCCCGGGCTCCTTCAAGCCCTACCTCGAATGCCCCCGCTCCTGGCGCTTGCGTGAACGAGCAGCCTCCTTAAGAGTGCCGCTGTAATCGAAGGGGGCGAACACTTGCCCAATAAAAAAGCCGAAGAGGCGGAAGATCTCGTGATGGCCGCCGAGGTCAAAAGTGGTGCGGCGCTGAGTTCGCCGCTGGAAGAATTCCAGACTGTCAGCCGGACGCGGACTTCCTTTCTGGGACACCCTCCGGGGCTCGGCTGGCTTTCAATGTCCGAAGTGTGGGAGCGCTTCTCCTATTACGGAATGCAGTCCCTGCTCGTGCTCTATCTGACGGAATATCTGTTCAAGCCAGGCCGCATCGCGCATGTGTGGGGATTTGCGCCCTTTGCCCGCGCCATCGAATGGGCCTATGGCCCATTGTCACCCCAGGCGCTGGCCAGCGCGATTTTTGGTCTTTATGCCGGTCTTGTTTTTGTCACGCCGCTGGCTGGTGGCTGGCTCGCCGACCGCATCCTGGGACGCACCCGCACGGTGACGATCGGGGCGGTCCTGATGGCCATGGGTCATTTTCTGATGGCTTTCGAGGTCAGCCTGTTGCCCGCGTTGCTCTGCCTTCTCGTGGGTGTGGGCTGTTTCAAGGGCAACATTGCAGCCCAGGTTGGTGATCTTTACGCCGAAGACGATCCGCGTCGCGCGGACGGCTTTATGATTTATTTTCTCGGGATCCAGCTTGCTGTGATCGTTGCGCCCCTGATCTGCGGCACGCTCGGTCAGACCGTGGGATGGGACTGGGGGTTTGGCGCGGCTGGTGTCGGGATGGTGATTGGGCTTGCAACCTATCTGGTCGGGCGTCCGTCCATGCCGCCTGAGCCAGCGCGACAGGCAACGGTAAAGCGGGCACCGCTGTCGGCGAAGGACTGGCGCGTGATTGCGGTGCTGGTCGCGCTGCTGCCGGTGCTCGCGCTATCTCTCGTCAGCAACCAGGAGATCTTCAACGCCTATCTCATCTGGGCGCAAAAGAATTATCAGCTCGTGTTTTTTGGCCGGACGATGCCCATTACCTGGATGCTGTCGGTCGATGCGTTCGTCTCGACGGGAATGATGGCATTCGTGATCTGGTTCTGGCGCTGGTGGGCGACGCGCTGGCGCGAGCCAGATGAGATCACCAAGATCGTGATTGGCACCTCGATCACCGCCTGCGCGCCTCTGATTCTTGCGGCAGCTTCGTGGCGCGTGGCCCAGACGGGCCACCCGGTATCGATCTACTGGGCCTTTGGCTTTCACTTCATCAATGATCTGGGATTTTCGATGGTGCTGCCCACCGGGCTCGCGCTTTATTCGCGTGCCGCGCCAAAGGGATTATCCGGGACGATGATTGCGGTCTACTATCTGCATCTTTTCGTCGGCAACATGCTCGTCGGCTACATCGGCGGGCTTCTGAGCACGATGCCCGCGGTCAACTTTTGGCTGCTCCATGCGGCGCTGATGGTGACGGCTGCCGTGCTTTTGACGGGTGCACGTTTCATGTTTGCGCCCATCCTGGCCGCGTCCTTTGATCGTCCGTAGCGCGAGCGCCTTCTGGCGCCGTCGCGCTTGGCGTCCTAGAGCATTTCATGGTTTGACGGAAGCATACCCGGAGTTGCGGAAGTAGTTGGAACACTCAGCCGGTTCTATGGTCGCGACCAGGGAGCCGATGTGGCGCCAGGTATCCTCGATCGTGCGCTGCTGAGCCATTCGCATCCA
>JAGWRJ010000529.1 GCA_028869725.1 Alphaproteobacteria bacterium
GGGCAGGGCTTCGAGCACCACCCCGAGCGAGCCGCCGCTCATCAAAAAGCCACCAAACACGGCTACGAACAGAAAAATTATGCCGCCGATCTGAAGCATGTCCGCGCAAGTCCGCTAATCCGGCGCGCGGGGTGCGGGCCGGGTGTCATCCGCGTCAGTATTAAGGGAAGCTTTTAAAGAGCGGTGAATATCGAACCAAATGCGTGCCACAGGGGTAAAGAAAACGTGGCACTGACGCCAGAAGCCTGCTCAGAGGAAGACGACCTCGTCAGCAACATCCCCCTCGCGACGGAATGGCCCACGAAATTCCGGATCCTTGCGCCGGCGCCGGTCAGGACCGAAATAGTTCGTGCAGCGCACGAAGGGGCGGGGCCGTTCGATGATCTGGGTCAGACGTGACTGCAGATTGCGTACGGTAATGGGTTTGGCGAGAAATTCGTTAACGCCGGCGTCGCGCGCCTGGATCACCTTGGCAAGTTCGGTATGTCCGGTAACCATGATGATTGGCAGGTAGGGATTGGGGCTGTCGGCATCGGTGCGCACCTTGCGGGTGAATTCGATGCCATCCATGGGCCGCATATCGAGGTCCGTCAGCACCAGATCCGGCCGCTCGTCACGCAGTGCGGCAAAAGCGCTGGCTCCGTCGGGTGTCTCGATCACCTGCTTGAGGCCGATGGCATGCAGGAGGCTATGCAGAAGACTGCGCATATGCGCATTGTCCTCGATGACGAGCACGCGCAGATGATCGTAATTGGGTCCGCTCATGGTTGCGGTTCACGCTGCGGCATGGAGGCGGTCATCCCGAAGAGGTACGCGGCCGGTGATGCGGCTGTACACATGGAACTTAGGCCGGACATGGTTCACAAATCCTTACCATGGAAGGATCCCCGCCCATGACGCTCAAGCGCCTGGCAGTGCTGCCGCTTCGCATTGGGGTGACCTGGTGCCGGGCTCTGGCCAGCCCGGTGACGGCCGGGGCAAGCGTTCTCTGTCTGAACGATCGCGGTCAGCTTCTCCTGGTGCGTCCCCGCTTTGCCACGGGCTGGATGTTTCCCGGAGGTGCCGTTGGTCGCCGGGAGCCCTTTGTCCATGCCGCGCGGCGCGAACTGATCGAGGAGAGCGGCCACAGCGGCGCAGGTGAACTGACGCTGTTCGGGATGTATGTGCGCAGAAGCGCCGGGGTGACCAACCACATCGCGCTTTTTCAGCTTGAGGGCGGCGAGATCCGATTTCGGCCGGGATTTGAGATTGCCGATGCCGGCTGGTTCGATCTTGAGGCGCTGCCTCCGGACACCCAGCCAGCGGTGCGCAGGCGCCTTGCCGAACTGGCCGGAAAGGTGCCGCGCAGCCACTACTGGTAGCGATCAGATCGGGTCCCAGCCGAAGACGCTCGCCGTGGCCCCAAGATCGGTGAAGTTGGGTGCCATTGCCGCCATGCAGTGCTCGGCGATGGTCTGCGGCGTCCAGCCTTCCACGCGGCCCAGACCGCGCACGGGACGGGGCTGGCTCATGAGGAAGATCTCATTGCCGCGTGCGGCGAAGATCTGGCCCGATACGGACTTGGTCGCCGGACTGGCAAGGGCGATCGCAAGCTGGGCGACCTGGTCCGCGCGCATGGCATTTTTCATGCGGGCGACACGCTGGGCGCTGGCTTCGTCCTTGACCGGAATGGTGGCGATCATGCGCGTCCAGGCGAAGGGCGCGATCGTGTTGGCGCGTACATTCTTGCTTGCGCCTTCCATGGCAATGATGCGCGACAGGCCGACGATGCCCATTTTTGCGGCAGCGTAGTTGGCCTGCCCGATATTGCCGATGAGACCGGAGGTGGAGGTAAACAGCACAAAGCTGCCGTCCTCCTGCTCGCGAAAATGATTGATGGCGGCGTGACAGACATTGAACGAGCCCTTGAGATGCACCTCGATCACCGCATCCCAGTCCTCGACGCTCATCTTGTGAAACATCTTGTCACGCAGGATGCCGGCTGGATTGATGATCGCGTGCAGGCCCTTGAAGCTGTCCATGGCCTGCTCGATCATGCGCTCGACGCCCTTGCGGTCGCTGACGCTGTCAGAGTTGGAGACGGCCTCGCCGCCGGCCGCACGGATCTCCTGCACGACCTTTTCGGCCGGACCGGCATCACCGTGGTCACCGCCGGCGACCCCGCCGCCCAGATCGTTGACTACGACCTTGGCCCCTTCGCGTGCCGCCAAAAGGGCGCATTCGCGCCCGATGCCATTGGCACCGCCCGTGACGAGAATGACCTTGCCATTCAGCACTCCCATAGGCTTACCCTCCTTCGTGAGATGATTGCGCGAGCGAGCCTAGAGCGCGCGCCCCATAAGGAAAAGCGGCATTGAGCTGGCAGATACGCGCGGAACGGTCCGAGGACGGCCCCCTGGTGGAACGGCTTCTGGCCGAAAGTTTTGGGCCCGGCAGGTTCGCCAAATCCGCATTTCGCCTGCGTGAAGGGGTGGCGCCAGAGGAGCGCCTCAGCTTTGTGGCCATTGAAGAGGGTGAACTGCGCGGTTCGGTCCGCTTCTGGCCTGTCCTTGTGGGCTCCACGCGCGCCCTGCTGCTGGGGCCCCTCGCCGTCCAGCAGCATCAGCGTGGCCGGGGCATGGGCATTGACCTGATGCGCCGGGGTATTGCCGAGGCCACGGCTGCCGGCTGGAGCGTCATCATTCTGGTCGGCGATGAGCCCTATTACAGCCGGGTCGGCTTTCGCCGTCTGCCCCACCGCCTGCGCTTTCCAGGTCCAGTGGATCCGGCGCGTGTCCTGGGGCTTGATCTCAAGGAAGGGACATTGGCGACTCTTTCGGGCGACGTGCGCAGGGCTCAGATTGATGCGCCGGTCTGCGCCGACGGAGCGGGGACAGCGTGATCTTTACCTTAGCGGTGTTTGTCGCGACCTATGGAGTGATTGCAGTCGGACGGGTGCCGGGCCTGCGGCTTGACCGTGCGAGCGCGGCGCTCCTCGGTGCGGCGCTGATGGTTGCCGGCGGCTCGCTCAGTCTCGATGACGCCTACCAAGCCATTGATATGAA
>JAGWRJ010000530.1 GCA_028869725.1 Alphaproteobacteria bacterium
GGGGTCCAGGTGCATGCAGGGACAACGCGGTAGTAGGGGCGGTAGCGCGCATACGGCCCATAGCCCGGATACTCCGGATAACGTGGATAGCGCGAATAGCCCGGCTCGCGTGTATAGGCAGAACGGCGCAGATGACGATACGCGGCAGGTGCGTAGCGGGTACGGCGCCTGAAGATCACCTGACGGCGCGTGTGCGTGTAGCGCGCATGTGCATCACGGGAAAGGTGCCCGCGAAGACGGCTGAGCTGGGCCTGATGGAGGGCAAGGGCGAAGACGAGCAGCCCGCCAAAGCCCCGCACTGCGTAGGACAGACGCTGGAGCCGCCAGCGATGGCGCGGCAGAAAGAACGCCAGCAGCCGCAGACCGAATTCAGCGACGTAGAGGAGACGGCGAGGCGACATGGAGCTTCTCCAGATCTGCACGCATGGCTCTGAGTTGCGGCCAGGGAAACTCCCCGGCCACAGATGACGGTGCCCCTTCCGAAAGAAGCGCATCGAGCTTGGCGATGACACCGCCCAGCGAAGCCGCAGGCGTCGCCCACAGGCGCTCGGCAAGTTCGCGCATGCGATCGAGCGCCCGCGCTTCAGCGCGCAGCGCTGCCGAATAGCCCAGTTCCGCATCAATTGCGGACCAGCGGGCTTCATGAGCCTCAAGCGAGGCCCTTTCCACCTCACCGAACTTCGTCCCGCTTAGCTCTCCACCCAGAATCTCCCGGGCATCCTCCCTCCCGACGACACTCACATGACCGCCATCGGGAAGCTTGATGCGAACCACGGGAAAGCCGATGTGCTCCACCATCACGCTCTCGATCGCCTGCTGGCGGCCGGTGAGCTTGCGGGCACAGGTGCGGGCAGCGACAAAGTCATGCCAGAGAGAAAGAGCAGGATCGTGGCTCCCGCCTTCGGTAACACGGCTTGAGCCCAGAGCCCCACGCCGCCCATCCATCAGAATGATCGCGGAACCAGAAGTGATATGGTCGGAATCAGTCATAACTTAGGATTCCTGCTCGCCGGGAAGACTCTCGTCCCAGCGTTCGAAAAAGGCCGATAGCTCTGCGGTTGTATGCAAATGCGCCTAGATGGTTTCGATACCCATTTGAAGCCTGTTAGCTATAACATCTATCACTAGAGACTTCATGTCAATAGATAAGATATCAAAAGTACCACACCCCATCTCGGTCCGACAGGTGAAGGCTGCGCGCGCCCTTCTCGGATGGTCACAAGCCGAACTCGCCCGCCATTCAGGGATTTCGGAGCCTACAATTGCGCGGCTGGAGGCGGAGGACGGCGAACTGGGCGGCCGGGCCAGCACAGCGACCAAGATCTTTGAGGCCCTAACAAAGGCCGGAATCGAATTCATTGAAGAAAATGGTGATGGGACTGGAGTGCGCCTAAGCAGCGCCCCAAAATTGGAATTCAGCAGCGCCCAATGCCGCGGCGCGCGCGCGATGCTCGGTTGGAGCCTACAGAAATTGGCCAAACTGTCCGCAGTCGACAGACAAGCAATTGACGATTTCGAGCGCGAAGCTTCCCCCCTACCCCCAAACCAACTCACCAAGCTCAAGCACACCTTAGAAAGTGCCGGCATCATGATCTCTCCCAGCGAGCGAGGTGCGATAGTCGTAGGGCGATCTGCCCCGCAGCGCCTTACCGCACACGGTTACGATAATTCCATCGCGATCTCCATTCGTCAATCATATTCGTTACAAAGTTACGATATATCCGCTGCCCAATCCAAAATGGCGCGGGTCGCACTAGCCTGGGGCGTTCGCGATCTTGCTAAAAACGCAGGCGTATCTCCGGATACCGTCGCCCGCCTCGAGCGCGGCGAGCAGCTGAAGAGCTCGACCGTTGAAGCCATACGCGCCGCCTTCGAAGCTGCCGGCA
>JAGWRJ010000531.1 GCA_028869725.1 Alphaproteobacteria bacterium
AGTGGTCGCAGGCATCCGCGGAAGGATCGGCGAACAGTCCTTCGGAGAGATGCTCCATCACCCAGAGGTCGCTGCCGCGATTGTTACCTTCCACCTGGTGGGCGGCAGTCGCAGTGCCCCACAGAAAGTCGCGCAGAAATTCCGACATGAGCGCCTCCCGGAACCAGGGCGCAGGGTTTCATGGGTGTAGTCCTCGAGGCAAGTCCCAATGTGCTGCTGTGGCGTGACTTCCCCCTGCAGTCTGCGGCATGGTCCGGCGGGCGAATGAAGGGTTCCTTGAGGATGTCTTTCACTCCGGCCATAGCAGCGAAGCTGAAACGCCTGTTGCAAATCGTCTGATAGCGTCGGGGCCAGAGCCATCGGTAACCAAGGCCCGTGACACAGATCAAGCCGTCAGCTGCCATCGCGCCAGGTGTCTAGAACACGATCCCGGTTTCAAGCAGGGCCCGAACCTGGTTCGCCTGTCCGAGGCCCGGACCAAATCCCGCGGTCTGATGTGCAAGGCCGACATAGGAGAGCTCGGCACGGGCAAAGACGATGCCGCGCTGCCAGGATGGCGTAAGGGTGAGCGACCAGGCCTTGCTGTTGGGGCCATAGCTCAATGCCATGCCATGGTCGGCCGCCTCGTATTCGGCGCGCCCGTTCAAACTCCATTCGCTGCTTAGCTGATAGCTCGCAAGAGCGCCAAGTCCCCACTCTGATCCGGAACTGCGTGCATAGCGTTCATATTGAACATAAGGCCCGAAGGTCCATTTGCCGGAATTATACGTGTACATGATGTCGTAAATCTGGTGGCCCAGGCTGGCCCGACTGTCGGGCGTGACGGAGGCGTCAACCGCAATGGTATTCGCGCCATCGATCGCATACGACACAAGACCGGAAAAGCTGTTGAGCACATTGCTGTAATAGCCATCATTCCAGGACAGTGACACCGAAAGCGGCCCGCTGGCATAATTGAGCTGTACCCCACGGCTCGTAATCGGCTCCTGCCACCACAGCAGGCCACGCTCGATGTTGATATTCTGTGGTGTGAAGGCGAGCTCGGCACCGACAAGGGTGGGCAGCTTTCCGGCTTCAATTGACAGTGCGTCGTTCAGCTGCAGCTTGGCGTAGGCCACAGGTACCGGCCCGAACAGTGAATTCTGGCTGCTCGCCTTTTCATAGGGCTGGCCCACGGTAGGGAAGGAATAAAGACCGGCCTGCACATAGAACTGAAGAAAGCCCGTGTTTTTCTGGACCGTGATCAGCGCGTTGGCGAGGTCGAGATTGGTCGTTGCATCGCCCGGTAGCGCATGGCTGGCATTGCTCTGGACATAGGCAAGTCCAGAAACCTGTCCGCTCACCAGGATATCTCCCATGCCTGAGGAGAGGGTGACCGGCTTCGGGTTGGCCGCGATGGCACCGGCTTGTGCCATCGCTGTCGACGCCAGAAAAAAGGCGCCGGCCACGAACTGAGGCTTGAACGGATTGACCATCGCAAAGCTCCTTCTGATCACCAGCGGATCGCGCTGCAGGGCGCAGGATTTTGCGCCGCAACATGGTCATGGTTTCGAACAGAGCTGGTGCTGGCAACGTCAACGCGACGGGCGAGATCGTTATCGGCTGCGAAATTTTGCGATTCGAATGCCGTGCGTCCGGTTTGCGGCTGTGGTGCTGACTACTAACTGGGCAAATGCCCGCGCCGCATGCATCAGGATCGTCCGGACGCCAGCGTGAGGTGGGCGCCGGTGTCGCTGATCAGACACTCGCCAGTGATATTGGCCGATTCCGGACCGGCCAGGAACACCACCGTGTCGGCGATGTCCTCGGCGCGTGCCACGCGTCGCAGCGGGTTCGATTCGGCCTGACGCTTCAGCAACTGTTCATACTGCTCGCTGCCGAAGCGCTTCTCGAACCAGGCCGTCGCAACGAAGCCCGGACAGACCGCGTTGACCCGAATGGATGGTGCGAGGGCCCGCGCCAGGGAGAGGGTCATCGTATTCAGAGCTCCCTTCGATGCGGCATAGGCGATCGAGGAGCCCATTCCCAG
>JAGWRJ010000532.1 GCA_028869725.1 Alphaproteobacteria bacterium
CTCCTCGGACTGGCGCGAGAAAATAAAATGCTTGCTGACGTAGCAGCAAAAACGGAGGCGCTCCTGTCATCCGAGGCCCGGCTGTTCATCGCCCCCGATCCGCGCCTTGGCAACCTACCCTGGCACGCGATTCCCGTCGGTGACCGAGCGTGGTGCGAGGCGCGACAGATAGTCGTTCTGCCGGCCGCGGCCGCCCTGTTGGCGCCAAGGCGGGAGCGAGTCAAACGGGCGCTGGTCATGGGCGATGCTCGCGGCGACTTGCCAGCGGCGCGGGCGGAGTGCGCGACGGTCGCAAAGCTCTATAGCGTCGAACCTTTCGTTGGAAGCGACTGCACTGCCGCGGCGTTGCGAAACGTATTGGCTGCCGGGCCGCTCGACGTCCTTCACATCGCGACGCACGGGCGCGGGAATCCTCGCCAGGGGGCCCTCGCCAGCCTTTTGTTAGCCGATCAGTCAGGCCAGACGCGATGGACCGACCTGGCCGAAATCGTTGGTGTGCCCTGGGAGGTAGGATTGGTGGTGCTGTCTGGATGCAGCACCGGATTGCTCGGGCGTCGAAACCGCACACAGTTTGTGAGCCTTGCGGAGAGCGTTCTCCGCGCCGGCGCGCGCTCGGTAGTGGCGTGTCTCTGGCCAGTCGGCGACGAGGCGGCGCGGCTGGCGATGGAGGCATTCCACCGAAGTTTTGCGCTTGCCCCAAGCCCCGACGTCGGCAGTGCGCTTGA
This sequence comes from Alphaproteobacteria bacterium, assembly GCA_028869725.1. Classification (GTDB taxonomy): domain Bacteria; phylum Pseudomonadota; class Alphaproteobacteria; order Micropepsales; family Micropepsaceae; genus Rhizomicrobium. The sequence goes on from JAGWRJ010000532.1 coordinate 726, forward strand.
CGCGGCTCGCGCCGCGCTCCAGTCGCCCGCAGCGACCGTCGGCGCGGCTCGCGATGGGCGCGGGCTGCTTCCCACAGGCGTTACGACGCTTGAGCGCGCGCTGAACTGGTCCGCCTATGTCTCACTTGGTTTGCCCGACCCGTTCACGTGACGACCAGCACCGAACCCAGTTTACCCTGTGGAACGTTCGCATCGTCCTGCACTGCGAACAACAGCACGGCGCGCTCGTCAGGTGCCGTGAACTCAAGGGAGATGCTGCGGGTGGGTCCCCCCTGATAGTGGACGGGCACTATCTGGCTATCGCTCTGGTTGTTGTCGAAAACACGCTGGAAGACGACGTTTGTATCGATTGTCTGGGTGGGCCGGTCTGCGACGACTGTGACCGTGAACGACTCTCCGGGCACGACCGAGGTCTTCAGCGGCTGCACGCTCAATGAGGCTATCCCGGGACTAGCATTGAAGAGCCGGCCGCCCGGCAGGTCCGGACGGAGCACAGCTCGAAGCATCGCGATCGTATCTGGATCAGCGCACATCTCCAAATGCGCGGCGGCCACATAACGCACCGGGACGCCGGGCGGAGCGGCGCTCCAGAGCGGAACGGTGCCGTCGCCAGAATTGTCCTCATCGATCGGTGTGGCTGTCTCATTGATCTGGTAATTCGCGACGACCGTCTTTTGGGCGTTTCCGGCGATGGCGAGGTAGGCGCAGGGGGGGTGGAAGTCTGGCCCCAAGAAGGGCAGGTCTGTCGAAAGCTGGCGCGCCGCTTCCAGACTCGCGTTTGCAAGTTCGAACTGGGTCGACACAGGTGGGCTGAATGCGTTCAGGATGCTGAAGCCTGTCTGCGCATTCTGCGCGAGCAAGGCGGGCACGCCGGGACGCGGCAGGAGCTGGTAGCCAGAGGGGAAGTCGGGATTCTTTAAGGCGTCGCCACATTGTTTGGCCGAGAGGAAGAGCTCGGGCCGAAGCCCGAGCACATTCTGTAGCGCAACGGGCGCGCCGAGATGCGGCGTGCCGAGCAAGGCCAAGAGTTCAATCCGCACCCCGTCAGGCATGCCGAGCTTCTCAAGTGCATGGCGAGCAACGAGTCCACCCATCGAATGAGCAACTATTGCCACTCTGCGCCCTTTCAGGTCGTCGTCTGACAATCGGCTGTGGAGAAGTCGCGCGCTGGCTCGCACGTCCTGACGCCAATCGTAGGCGAATGGAATCAGCGTGCCGCCAGGCTCGCTATATCCCATTCCGCGCAACGCATTTAGCACGCCTCCGTAGGCGCTGAAGTGATGGACCGTAACGCCGAGCACTGTAAGCGGCACGTCGCGCAGCACGTCCGACGCGACGATCGTCTTGCTGGTCGAAAGAATGTGAACAAATTCGTCAGGATAAGACTGGAACACCTTATCAGCGGGAGTTCCCGGCCAGATCGTCTGGTCGCCCTCTTTCAGAACGCTGCCGCAAATGCCTGGCACAAACATGACAGTATCAATCGACATGACGAACTCCTTTTTGGAGCGCAATGATGGAAAGTCTATCATAAGATGATTCATAAGTCTTTGAGGAACGCGAAATGCGCACCATCGTCGAATACGCTGTGTTCGAGCCAATCACGCACCAGACGCCGCTTGGAGGTGGCGCCGAGCGTGTGACGGGAGTTTCGCGCTTTGACGCGATATTTCCATTAGATGTCTCGCGAGGCAGCATCCCTTCTGGGCTTCCGCCAAAAATTTCAGCCGGATATGCGGAAACGGTGAGAACCGTGACCGATCCTAAGGCGGCGTCGGCCGCACGCGATGCTGGGGCGATAGTGCTCCCCATACCAAGGATGCCGGTCCGGTTGATCCCGCAAGTCAGCGAAGCGAATGACGCCGTCCCGGGCGAGCCTTGGGGTGTCGCTGCGGTCGGTGCCGACCGCACGGGCGATCTGCAAGGACAAGGCGTATGCGTGGCCGTTCTCGATAGCGGAATAGACGTGAATCATCCAGCTTTCTCTGGGCTTATTCGCGACGACAATTACGTCGATTTCACGCGTAACGGAAAGGAAGACAATCTCCGTCACGGCACGCACTGTGCAGGCATCATTTTCGGCCGGCCAATTGACGGGCGCCGCATTGCGGTCGCGCCGGGAATCCAAAAAGTGCTAATTGGTAAGATCGCCGACGTCGGCTTCGAAACGACTACAAGCCTTCTTCAGGAGGCGATGTTGTGGGCAGTAAACAATGGAGCAAATATTATCTCGCTTTCCTTTGGGCTCGACTTTATTGCTCACTTCGGACGCCTCCAGACCGGTGGAGTGCCATCGAGGGTCGCGCAGGCGCAGGCCTTGAATGATTATGGCGACTACACGCGCCAGTTCGACAGACTCATGACAATGGTTGTGTCGGCCGGCGCTGCTGCTAATTCGGCGCTCGTGATCGCTGCGTGCGGTAATGACAGTCGCCAGGAAGATGGTATGCGGGTGCACGCGACCTTACCGGCGGTAGCGGAAAACGTCATCTCTGTCGGGGCGCTTGGTCGCAACGGGGATGGCTCATTCTCCGTCGCTCCCTTCTCCAACAGTGGCGCAAATCTGTGTGGGCCAGGCGTTGGTATTCTGTCAGCGGGCGTCGGAGGCGCGAGCGCTACGATGAGTGGCACTAGCCAAGCTGCGCCCCATGTTGCCGGAGTCGCTGCGCTGTGGATGCAAAAGCTCAGGCGCGATAAAGGATTTGCTCCGACCCCAGCGGATATACGTCAGGCGCTGCTGTCCGCGGCAAAGCCCGAAAGGATCGCGGGTCACGATGATCCCGACGCGATTGGCCACGGCTTGGCGATGGCGCCGACCGTGTGAGACAATTCTTGCCTTCGTGCGGCCCAAGTCATTGATAGGAAAGCCTCGCGGTAAGCTGGACCGCGAGATTAACGTAAGCGCCGTTTCGGTCCCATTGCCGCTGGAATGGAAGAACAACTTGCAATTCATTGAGACCAGGCATTGCAAGCCTTTGGCGCAAAGCTTTGCCAGCGATTGGTTCAGCGCGCTGGTACGTGATCAGGCTGCTGGGGCCGGCGCCGAGGATTTGAAGGCCCAGGGCATCAGTTCGTCGATGCGTGATTGCGGATGACCGTTGGCGATCGCCTCGAGGGTCGCCTTCATCCAGGCATAGGGATCGACGCTGTTGAGCTTGCAAGTCGCGATGAGCGACGCGAGACGCGACCACGATCGGCCACCTTCATCGTGACCCGCGAATAACGCATTCTTGCGCGTAAGAGTCAGCGGCCGGATCTGATTTTCGACGAGGTTGGTATCCATCTCGATGCGCCCGTCCTCCAGGAACAGCGTCAGCCCGTCCCAATGGTTCAGAAGATAGGCGATGACACGCACGCGCGCACGCCCCGAACTACGAACGGGTTAAAATCTAAGGTCGAAGGGCGCGAGCGGAGACGATATGGATAATGGGCGGTTAAATCGAGCGACTTTAAATTTCTCCCGGTCGCCGCCGCTCGCCTGCGCCACTGACGATCCTGGCAAAAGTCGAGAAACAAAATCCGGTCGCCGGGGCGTAAAATCTAAAACGCTCCCCAAGTGGGCGAATTTCGAATCGAGAGATTTAGGATATGCGGAAAGGTCCTTGCTTTGCCTTCGTGCTGACCTTGGCCGCCACGTTCACTAGCAGCACATGGGCGCAAAAGGACGATCGAAAGTTTGGCGCGTGGGCGTTGCAATGCGATCAAGCGAACGGCGCAAGCCCGCGGCAATGCAGTCTCGCTCAAATTGTCCGTTCGGAGGAAAACCCCAAGGTAGGAGTGCTGGTTGTCATCCGCAAAAGCCCAACGTCGAAGATTGCCTCATTCGAAGTGATTGCGCCCGAAGGCGTGCTGTTGCCGGAGGGCGTGCAATTAAAAATTGACAAAACGGACATTGGGCGGATTCCTTTCATAAAGTGTGTTCAGGGTGGATGTATGGCGCCAGGGAACCTTGACGACAGCCTTGAGGAAAAGCTGAAAAGCGGCCGCATGGGTGTGGTGACGATTTACATGAATCCAGGCGAGGGGCTTCGCCATTTGCTGACTCTCGACGGCTTCAAGGAGGGTTGGGAAGCCTTGAAATAAATCGCGCCTGTGAGGGACGGCCGCTCGTCGATCGTAGATCCGCAACGCGTTTAATCAACTTTTAGCCTTATTGAGGAACTTTCCTTCATTATCCTTGCACAATCCAGGAGCCCGCATGAAATCCCTTGTTCGCATCGTAATGGTTGCGGCTACCGCTATTTCCCTCACCGGCTGCTACTCCCCCCAGGAGCGGGCGCTTGGCGGCGCGGCGATCGGCGGCCTTGGCGGCGCAGGGATAGGCGCTCTCGCCTCAGGCGGCCGTGCAGGTGGAACTCTTGCGGGTGCTGCGATCGGGGCCGCAAGCGGCGCCGCCGTTGGCGCTTTGACCGCGCCTCCGCCGCCTCCGCCTCCGCCTCCGCCGTATCCCTATTACTATTGAGATTGTGTAGGCGCTAAAAAGAAACGCCCCGACGTCGCATCCACGGTCGGGGCGTTTCTCGTTTTGTCGATCCGATTCGATTAGTTGCTTGTGCGCGTGTCGACGAATGATTCCATTCTGATCGTTGCGCCTTTCGCACGCGTCTGCCATCCGAACGAGGATCATCTGGCGCCGCTCTTTCGTTGCGCTCGGAGCCGCGGAGGAGGAAAGGGCGACGCGCATCTATCATGACCGCGGTCTCTTCGGTGGGGTCTCGGCGTCGAGCTACCGATTTGGCGGGTGACGCCTCTGATGCGCCGGTTTACACGCGTGGCCGCTCCTGCCATCGCACACCGCCGCAAATTACGGGCGCCTATTTGGTTCGCGATAATTCCTGGCGGGACGCTGAATGCCTACAAAGCGAGCAACAAGCTTTCCGGGCCATGCTCTGCTTTCTCCTTTTCATCCGGAAAACCCCCACGCTATTCGATCGCTGATCCACCCGGGCGCACTCGGCGACAACCTGGCAAAAAAGTTGCTGAGTTGTTAGCGGAGGGTGGCGCGAATGAGAAATACGACTTCGATCAAAGGCGAAAACATCGGACTCGGGTGGATTGAAAAGGTCGTCTCCGTGTTCCTTGCGGCGCTGATCATCATCCCGTTCTTCGCCGAATGGCTTCTTTGGAGTCATCGACAACTCCTACCGTGAAGAGCCGACAATGGGCTCTGCGTAGCGATCGCGGGCTCAACTCGAGAGAAGGCCTCTCATTGGGGCGGCGCGCGTCGAGTCGGGAAAGATTATTTCAGCGAGAGCGCGGTCGCTCATGCCGATATGCTCGGCCAGGAGGCCTTTCAGGACGGCGCGCATGTCGGTTGTGGGGCTAAGGTCGCGGCCTTGATAGAGCCTGCTTTGCCCCAGACCCGGCCACTCGGTGATGACGCGCCCGCCGGCCAGCGCTCCCCCCGCAAGCAGAGCCGCCGAGGCCGTTCCATGATCGGTGCCATTCGTGCCATTCGCGCGAGCGGTGCGACCGAATTCCGTCACAGCCACCACGATCGTATGGTTCCACGCATCGCCGAGGCCTTTCTCCAACTCTTCGAAAACCGCGTCGAGTCCTGACAAGCGGACGGCGAGTTGCCCTTGAGCGCCACCCTCATTGGCGTGCGTGTCGAAGCCGTCGAACGCGATGGCGGCGATGCGCGGGCCATCGGGGGCGGCGAGGAGCCTTGCGGCGCCGGCGGCCGCTTGACGCATGCCGCTAAATTTGCCGGCTCCGTTCCTCTGCTTCATCATTTCGGTTGAGACGCCGTCGCCTTGCGCGAGCCGCTCTGTGTCGAGGCCGGCTTTCAGGGCGTCGGCGAGCACGGGGTCGCGATGCGCGTAGAGATCGAGGACGCGTTGGGCAAGGCCCGCGCCCGCTTCCGGCAAGCCCTGAGGCGCCCAGCCGAGGACGCGGGCCGGTCCCCGCATGACCAGCGGCGCAGCAGCGCCGACGCCAAGTCCCTTAGCGGAAGCGCCGGGCGACGACGAAGGCAATTGAGCTACGGCTCGGTTGAGCCAACCGCTATCCGTGTGACCTGGCGCCGGATAGCCGCTCTCCAATACGTCCTGCCCGTCGAAATGGGAGCGATCACGGTAGGGCGTGGCGACGGCATGGACCACGGCAGCCTGCTTTATTTTGTAAAGGCGCGCGAAGGTTTGCAACGAAGGATGCGCGGCGAAGAAATCGTCGAGGATCAGGCCGCCCCGGTCACCGGATCGAGCAAGCGCGAGCGAGCCTCTGAGTTCGGCGTAGTTTGGGTCTCCGACGGGCGCAATCGCCGTCAGTCCATCCATTGCGCCGCGCAAGATCAGCACGACAAGACGGGGGTCGCGCGCGCCCGCCGCGCTCGACGGAGGCGGCAGGAACGCCGCCGCAAAACTCACGCCCGCCCCGACGAAAAAATCC
>JAGWRJ010000533.1 GCA_028869725.1 Alphaproteobacteria bacterium
GCTATATGAGCTCTATCGTGAAACGCGACCGGTTCACAGTGCTGGTGCCGGAACGCGAATTTATGCCCCGGTTGGTACACATGAAGATTTGCTCGCCTATCTTGTGCGTCGACTTCTTGAAAATGGGGCCAACACCTCCTTCGTTAATCGTCTTGCCGACGAGAAGGCTCCTATAAGTACTATTGTAGCAGATCCCGTTGAAGAGCTCGCATCGTCTATGCCACACAGAAATCCTTCCATACCTAAGCCTGAAGACATCTATCCTGAGCGAAAGAACTCCTCTGGCTTCTTCTGGTCTGATCCTGCCATTGCAGATCCGATCCTTAAAGGCATGGCTGAGTCGCTGGCGTCTAAGCAAACTGCTATGCCCATAATTGGCGGTGCAACGCAGTCGGGCGCAGCGTACGAAATTCGTGATCCAGCGGATCATCGCCGTATTGTTGGTACAGCAGTAGACGCGAGCCCGGAAATGGCAGCTCAAGCGCTTGCCAAGGCCCATCAAGCGCAAGTTGCATGGGACCGCATCGGAGGTGGCGAACGGGCACGTGTTCTGGAAAGAGCGGCGGACCTTTATGAGCAGAACCGTGATCATCTGATGGCTTTGGCCGTACGAGAGGCGGGAAAAACGCTTCCCACCGCCTTGGGCGAGGTGCGTGAGGCTGTCGACTTTCTGCGTTATTATGCTCTGTGTGCAAGCAAGAGTTTCAGCGAGGATCTACCGCTTCCCGGCCCGACAGGTGAAGATAATGTGATTCGATTGCACGGCCGGGGTGTGTTCGCCTGCATCAGCCCCTGGAACTTTCCATTGGCCATTTTTACTGGTCAGATTGCCGGCGCACTTGCTGCTGGAAATGCGGTTATTGCCAAGCCAGCTGAGCAAACTCCGCTGATCGCGACCGCTGCGACTCGTCTTCTGCATGCTGCAGGGGTACCTGCCGATGTGCTTCATTTGTTGCCGGGAGATGGTCCTAAGCTTGGGGCAGCTCTGTTTGGTGATGCGCGTCTGTCTGGAGTTGCATTTACCGGATCGACTGAAGCTGCGATGGCTATAAACCGGGCCTTGGCGGCCAAGCCGGGACCAATTGCCCAGCTGATCGCGGAGACGGGTGGCCTCAATGCGATGATTGTTGATTCGACGGCCTTGCCGGAGCAGGTCACGCGCGACGTCATATCCAGTGCATTCGATAGTGCAGGGCAACGCTGTTCAGCATTGCGCGTCCTGTTTTTGCAGGAGGAGGTGGCGGATAAGATGCTGTCACTGATTCTCGGCGCGATGGATGAAATCCGCATCGGAGATCCGATGCTGCTAAACACCGATCTGGGGCCAGTGATCGATGAGGAAGCACGGAACGGGCTTCAGCGGCATGTCGACCTCATGATGACCGAGGCGAAGCTTCTACGCAGCTTAAAGCTTGGCCCCGAACATGAGCACGGTACCTTCTTCGCGCCACATGCCTTCGAGATAAAGTCAATCAGTCAACTGAAACGGGAGGTATTCGGCCCCATTCTTCATGTGGTCAGATATTCCGCGAGCCGTCTTCAGGAGGTGTGCGAGGCCATTAATTCGACGGGTTATGGCCTGACACTAGGAATACACAGCCGTATTGACGAGACTGCTGCGTTCATCCGCGACCGGGTGCATGTAGGCAACATTTACGTCAATCGCAACCAGATTGGTGCGGTGGTTGGCGTTCAGCCATTCGGGGGCGAGGGGCTGTCCGGTACGGGACCTAAAGCTGGTGGCCCGCACTATCTGCTTCGCTTCGCTCACGAACGGACGTATACGGTGAACACGACCGCGGCCGGAGGCAATGCAGCACTCCTCAGCGGTGGTGGCGATAGCGGATAAAGCGTTGCAGCCTACGTACATCGGCCAAGAAGAACTGACCGTACAAAGGGGGAGGGCAGCAGCGCTGCCCTATTAACAAGGGGCGTCGCAGGAGAAGATGGGCGGAACAGGCGCTCACGTTATCGTTTTTGGCAATGAAAAGGGCGGATCGGGTAAGACTACGGCAACCATGCATGTTGCCGTGGCGCTGGCCCGGTTGGGCAAACGCATTGTTCTGCTTGATCTGGACACGCGGCAGAGATCCTTGTTGCGATATGTCGAGAACCGTGCCCAGTGGAGTGCCCGCAAGGGCGTAGATGTGCCTCAACTGGAGGGCTTCAGTATAGCGCGAACGCCTGGGGTTTCTCTGGATGTGAATGCCCAGGACCAGGCGGCGGAATTCGATAAAATCCTGGTCGACGCGGCAGGGCGTTGCGACTTCGTACTAATCGATACTCCAGGTTCGGATACGCCACTTTCGCGACGTGCTCATGCGGAGGCTGACACACTGGTCACTCCCATGAATGACAGTTTTGTCGATTTTGACCTGCTGGCACGGGTAGATCCGACAAGTTACAAGATCGTAGCGCCAAGCCTTTATTCCGACTTCGTCTGGGACTGTCGCAAGAAGCGTTTATTGGCGCGAAGGCCGGCACTCGACTGGGTGGTCATGCGAAACCGCATTTCTGCACATGAAGCTAAGAACAAACGCCGTTTGTCCTCTGCACTAAATCAGCTGGCAGAGCGTATCGGGTTTCGGATTGCTCCGGGATTTGGCGACCGCGTGATATTTCGGGAGCTGTTTCCAGTCGGATTGACCATGCTCGACCTGCCGCAGCGCGGTGTTGGCATTTCTTTTTCACTGTCGCATGTGGCGGCACGGCAGGAAGTTAGAGAATTGTTGGTTACGCTAAACCTGCCAGGAGTTGGCACAGAAACGGGCATTCTTTGACGACGCTGACATGTCCGGTTCAGCGACAGCA
>JAGWRJ010000534.1 GCA_028869725.1 Alphaproteobacteria bacterium
GGATCTTCGAGTCATACGACCAGATTGTCGCCCTCTGTTCAGAGGCCTGGAACCGGTTGCGTGATCAGCCCTAGCGCGTCATGTCCATCGGTCTGCGTGATTGGGCTCATGAGTGATTATCTATGCAGGTTGGTATAAATTAGCTGCCTATCCTACCGCCCACCCGCGGAAACGGCGGGAGGGGCAGTCTAGCCGGCCATGACGCACCAGCAGCGCAATGGCGAATACTCGAACAAATCGCGGCCCGCAATCACCGCCCACCATAATATTTGCGAACACCTGCTGTGTAGTGGCTGGCATCGCTTTCGGACTCAAGCCTCGGGGCCAAATGGGCAAGTATGACCGCCTTGAGGTGGGCGCTGCCGCCATTTTACCGGCTTCCACCGGCGTTAGATGCTCAGTTGCCACATGGAACGCGGCGACCTTCAACGGCTGGCTTCAGATGCATGGTGCGACGCATGTAGTCCGCCCTCGCAGCCCCTTCAATGACTTCACTGGTGAGGACATCGGCACCGTCGGCCAGCTTGGTGACAGCGGCACTGGGGCGAGTTTTGCCGGTGAAAACCATCGAATGCCCCGACATGTCGAAGCGGTAAGTATAGGATCTGTGTCCTGCCCGAGGTGCAGCAGGACCTGGTTTCAAGTGGAAATGCATATCTTCAATGCTGGTGACCTTCACGAACGTGTCCAGGTAAGCAGCGCCGTTATGGTCGAAGTCGTGAGCCACGACATCGGTTTGGCGAGCATCATCGCTCCGCTTGAGTGTCGCTAGAGTTGCACCAAAAGGTTGGCGATTATATACTTGACACATGCAAACCGTCCCGATACATTGTTAACACAATGGGTTGTGGAGGTTTGTTATGAGTACTTCCGCCTTACCGCTTCAGAGAGCAACGGTCACAGAAGCCGAAAATGGCTTTGAACTCGTACTCACTTTGTTTGTTCATGGGGAGGCGTCTTATCCGGTAACTCTCTCACGGGAAGCCGCCCGAAAGCTTTCAGACTGTCTTCGTCAGGCAGCAGATGATCAGGGTCATAGATAACAACGTCATCTAAATCTATTGGCTTCAAATGCTTATTGCTTTCCGTGAAATCCATGTGCGCCAATACTCGTAGGGTTCTCATATGGTCTCCAAACTCCCAAAAAGATTTACCGATGAAGCCGCCGCTCGCGCCCATCTGGAAAAGCTCCAGTGGCCGGATGGCCCGGTTTGCCCGCATTGCGGGACGCTAGACCGCGCTTCTCGGATTGCCGGCGGTCGTAATGGTCTGTGGTTCTGCAATGCCTGCCGCAAGCAATTCTCGGTCACGGTCGGCACGGTCTTTGAGCGCTCCAAGGTTCCGCTCAACACATGGCTCTTTGCTACCCATCTGCTGTGCAGCTCAAAGAAAGGCATTTCGGCCCACCAGCTCAGCCGCATGTTGGGCGTCAGCTACAAGACCGCTTGGTTTATGGCCCATCGTATCCGTGAGGCCATGAACCCCGCTGGTCGCGATGCTGGCCCGCTTGGTGGCCCCGGCAAGGTCGTGGAAGCCGACGAAACCTATATCGGCAAGAAGGACGGAAAGCGCGTCAAGGCTGGCGGATATGCCCACAAGCGCGCGGTTCTGAGCCTTGTTGAGCGCGGCGGAAAGGTCCGCTCTTTCAAGATCGGAGCGTCTACCCGTGAGGAAATCGGCCCGGCAATTCGCCAAAACGTAGACCGTACCAGCGTCCTACATACCGATGGCGCTCAGGTCTATCGTGGTATTCTGACAACAGCGGCCCATGAGGCCGTGGATCACTCCAAGGAATACGTGCGCCCCTCCGCTTTTGCCAATTTGACAGGCGCGAAGGAGTGGCCCGACGTTCACACCAATACGGCGGAAGGCTTCTTTTCAATCTTTAAGCGCGGCATGGTCGGAACCTACCAGCATTGTGGCGAGCAGCATTTGCAGCGCTATCTGGCGGAATTTGATTTCCGCATGAACCACCGCGTCAAGCTCGGCTATTCCGATGATATGCGTACCGACAAAGCTCTCGAAGGCATCAAGGGCAAGCGTCTGACCTATCGGCGGACTAACGAAGCCGCAGTCAATTAGGCAGCAGGCGCTGGCGTTTATCCGCTGGCGCCGAGCCCAAGGCTATGAGGTCACTCCGTATCGCCGTCAGTTTTGGGGCCGTCACGGGTGGAAGAAGCGTTAGACGTAGTGTCTACCTTCGTGCTTTTCTTCTTGCCGGCAGGCTTATGCGGGTCTGGGGGCATTTTCAGCATGCGGCGAAGGACCAAATCCTCATTAAATGCAGATGAACTTGACAAATTTTTCCGCGCCACGGGCTCAATCCCTAAAGAAATTATGCCCGCGTTTTTAGAAGCCGTGGGCGCCGTAGTTTTAGCATGGGGAACACTTGAAATCGCCCTCCATCTAATTGTCGTAACTGCTTACGACGATGGGGGAGGAAAATGTATGGGAGAGGAATTTCCAAGGGCCCTAAAGAGGAAAACATCATTCCTTAGAAAGGCTTGCAAGAAATTGCCCTCTGTAGTCCTCTTTGCAGATGAAATTATCTCACTGGCGCGAGAAATAGACGACCTGTCAGATAGGCGCAACGAAGTAATTCATTCCATTGTTACTGGGTTTGATAACGTTACAGAGCGAATAGACTTTACAAGTCTTGACGCTAATAAGGACGGCCACTTAATCAAGGTATCCAGGTACAGTGTTCTTGAGATGAACCAGCTCAGCCTTGAGTGCGCGCGACTTGGAGGGGTCGTGGCGCAATTCCATGACCGCTTCCATGATGGCGTCATGGCCCAAACAGAAGCCAACAATAGCAGCGGCGCCATCACTAGCTAAAAGGTTGGAACCCTCCCAGCGAGTAAGAAGGTCCGCAATCTCTGTCACAAAACCGGATATTAAATCGCCATCACCGCGGTCAGTGAGCATCTTTTGCATTTCTCAAGTACATAATCGCCAAAAGCTTCGTCGCGGGGGCCATAGATTTGGACCGGAGGCCCTTAAATGGGGTCTCATTGTGAGAGGTTCATATAAATCCCATCCGTGGTCCGCATTTTGGTCGAGACGATGATGGCTAATGAAGACCGTTCCGGCGGCAGCCAGTCAGGCTCCTCCTAGGACTGCCGCCACGGCCAGCAAAACGTAGAAACTGATCTTCATCCGCATCCGACTGCCCGCAAAATGCGCCCATGGCTCCGCAAGAGACCCGGTCTGCTTGCCGTGAAGGTCAGCCGGGTCGGGATCACCGCACCTACCGGCCGACGGGGTGGCGGAATTATGCGGCGCCCCCATCAGAACTCTACTGAGACGGCAGCAACGCACCCAGGATGAACTCGGCGAGCAGTTGGATCTGCTCCTCCCGCTTTCCCGCCCCAAGCTCGTCGGCAACGCCTAGCCGTTCCAGCATGGGCTCGGAGGCAAAGTAGAAGCCGACCCCCTGAACCATCATCGACATGAAGGCCGTCGTTGAGAGGGCGCGCACGGGTCTTATCGCGGCGACCCGAGCCAGCAGCGCATCGAGCTGAGATTTAAATGGGTGCAGGTAAGCGTCGACGATGTAATCAAGCCGCCACGTTCGTCGGCGCGCTTCGACATAGGTGAGCCCGACCACGTCAGTGGTCTCGGCAGCCCAACGGCAGAAGCGGTGAACCAACGTGCGAAGACGCCTCTCGTCGTCTAGACCAGGCGCATCGAAGGTCGCAAAAACCGGGGTTCCATAGCGTACCACTGCATCATCGACCGAGCGCCGCCACAACTCTGCCTTAGATCCGAAGCGGACGTTGAGCAGGTTGTGGCTGACGCCAAGTTCCCGGGCCAGATCCCGCAGCGTCGTCCCCTCATAGCCGCATTCAGCAAAGCGACGTAGCGCCAGGCCCAGCACCCGCTCCTCTGGCACCGCAGAGGCTGCATCACTGGCCGGGCGCCCCCGCGGTCGGCCACCGGCCTTTTGGCGGGGGACGCGCGCGCGCGGTTTGGCTTCACTGGCGGCTGTCATGGAAGAATCCTTGACTAAAAAATTGTCACCTGTCAATTTAATACGCTGTGCAGGAATTGAGGCGCGCATGAGCTGTGAGGAATCGTGGTGGGCCCTTGCTCTCACTGAGGAAGTGAACGGCAAAAAGCCGCTCTCGGTCGACATTGGAGACCAGCCGGTCGTGCTGTGGCGTGACTCGCAAGGTATCGCCCGTGCACTTGAAGATCGCTGTCCGCACCGTCGAGCACCGCTTTCGCTCGGCCGGATCCGGGACAACGGCTGGCTGCAGTGCGGGTATCATGGCTGGACCTATGACGGAGAGAGCGGCAAACTGTGTGAAATTCCAAATCTTAAGAACCAGCAGCGCTTCGCACCGGTCTATTGCGCCAGGCATTTTGCCGTTCATGAGGCCGACGGGTTCGTAAAGGTCTGCCTCAATGAGACTGCAGCGGCTCCCTCAGCTCGCGGAACCGCCATGCCGTTGTCAGGCACAGTTCATGTTCCGCTCGATCACGGCGAATATCTGACCGCGCTGTTCGACGATCCAACTCTATTACTTGAGATTTCGGGAGTGCAATTCACGCCTTACCCGATCAGCGATCTCCATGAAGAAAACGGCCGATTGATAATGGAGCGCAATTGCCAGTGGAAGGTGCTGCACTGGCCAGCTCCCTTCTCCAGTGACTATCCGCTTACGGTTCGAACTGCGACCGATCCCGTTACCGGGGAGACCGAATTGATCCTGCGCAATCGTGCCCTGCAGGACCTGATGACCCTGGTCCTGGCGCCGGTGCCCACCCCTCGTGGCGTCACCGCGATTCGCTGGCGTGCTGCATTGGGACAGCATGGAACCGGGCTCTTTGGCCTTCTTTCAAAGTTGCGCAGTCCGGTGCAGGTTCGAACTGCAATCGATGCGGGCGCGTTACGTAAACTGAAACCGTCTGCTTCGGCGCAGTTCATTGAAATGCGCTACCCAGAACACCGCACGATCCAAAAAGCCGTCTGAGGAGAGATCTATGCACGACGTCGCAGACCACCTTACCGCCGAAGCCCCGAAGATTCCGCCGATGCAAAAGCAGGGCGGCATGCTAGGTGCTGCCGTTAACAATTGGGTGCCGCACAAGATCCAGCTGCGGGACGCCTGGTTTCCGCTGGCGCATACCTTCGCAGTTGGCGACAAGCCAGTGCGTCGCTCGATCTATTCCCATCCCTATTTTCTATGGCGGGAAAGCGGGCGGGTCGTGGCCTCGGAGTTCCATCCCTCCGAAAAGCAGACGCGCCCCGCTTCAGCCCTTACTAGAGGCACCGGCCGCTATCCGGTCATGGAACATTACGGCTATGTCTGGGGCTGGTTTGGAAATCCCGACGCGGCATCTGAGAGTCATCTTCCAAGCCTTCCCATCCTGCCTCCCAATGGCGGCCTTCCCCATCATATGCTGGGCACGGTCCGATTCGATTGCTGCGCGCCGCTGTCCTTGGAAAACCTAATCGATCTTACGCATGCAGACTTCTTGCACGCCAATGTGGTCGGTGACGAGAAATCGGAGAGCGAGGATATTCAATTCTTCTGGGATACCGAATCGATTACAATGGTACGTACCTGCACGGGGAAATCTGTGGCGCCGGTGATGCGCTTTTTCAGCGGCATTAAGAGCAAGACTCAGAATGTGCGCCAAGTGATCCGCATCTACCTGCGCAGCCATTGCGCCATCGCTTATGGACGTTTTGACCCGGGCGATGATGTTCCGCTGTTTCATCCTTGCGTTCCAGAAACGCGCGACCGTACGCGTTTAGATTATGCGATGAACACCTCGCACACACATAAGCTCTTTCGTTACGTGATGCCCAAGGCAAGCTATGTCGTTTCGCGGCAGGACAGCTATATGACCTCACCGCAAAGCCCTCGCTACATGCATCTTGAGCAGCGGCGCGACCTCCACTCCAAGTTCGATGGGCCGGGACAGCGCTACCGTGTGCTTATGCAGGAATTGGCAGATCGCCAGGCTGCGGGTGATTTCACCTACCGTGATAACGTGAGCGAGGACTGCAGCGACATCATCGGCCTGCGCCGCGAATTTCGCTACTGACCGAAAACTAGCAGAGCCGCGTTCAGGGACATCGCTTCGGATCAGAAGCGGAAGGGCTATTGCTTGAGGCGCCGTGCGTGGTGAGCAATCCGCAGCGCAACCTGCGCGGCGCGTTCCTCCAGGCATATGCGGGGAACGTCAGGCGGTAGTGCTCGTGCCAGGTCGTCGAAGCGCACTTGCGTCACGGAGCGCACTTGCGTCACGGAGCGCACGAGTGTCGCAGGGTCCGTGGTTGGCGGAAGGCCCTGCCAACGCAGCAACATCCAGCCTTCACTCAGCCCCACTGTATCGATCCAATTATGAAAACCAGGATCGAGCGAAGCCACGATATACGTGAAGCTGCCATCAGAATTCGGCTTGACCTGAGCCTTGCTCAAGTTTGCCAGCCGGTGAATGGGATCCGGAGAAATCGTCCAGGGGTCGGAAATCTGAAACCCTGTGTAGTTCGCCTCGCCATCGGTGGTCGTGATCAGGAGCGCCTCATCATCGCTGAGGCGAAACCGGCCTCCGGCAAGAAAGCCCCAGCCACCCGGACGTCCATTCGGTCCAACAAGACAATTGGGCTCCGGACAACCCAAAAGGCCGTCCTTAAAGCGGCTCCAGAAGCCGACCCAAACCGGCATTGAAGCCACGATGTCCTCGACGAGCTCGTCTTCGCTCCGGACGGGCGGCTGCGGCCGGCCGTCTGTACGCCGGACCTCGAGCGCGGTTACAGTCTGGCTCCAATCGGGCATGCTATCGCGCGCGAATATCCAAAGCAGGCCAAGCTCGGATTGCAGATGATTGGGACGTCCTTGCGCCGGCTCCGGACTCACCGTGATTGTGAAACTACCTGCCTCGGAGACGATTGTCTGGATTGTCAGCGCTACAAGGGTTCGACCAAGTCCAGCATAACCATCAAAATCTGCAACGATTTCGATCGTAAACTGTGTCGGCTTGATACTAAAGCCGCCGCGGATCTCGTAAGAGCCCGCGCCATCGATAGGAATTTCGCGGTTGGTATTGTCCGGATTATCAATGGCGACTGCGGCTCCTGGATAGGTGTGGCCGAGCCACACCCGGGGGGGATTGTAGACATTCCAAATCACTTGAGGGCGGGAGGCGTCGGCATTTACAACTCGCATCGTGAGCGCCAACAGCCACTGGTCGAGTGCGCGATCAAGGCCCAACCGGCCATCGGGGGTCTGCGCGAGCGGATCTTGCAATAGCGTAGCGCGGGTCCGCTCACGAGCAGCACGTACGCGTGGAGTTTCGATCAGACGCAAGGCCAACATCTCGGCGTCACGTTGCACTGCCGTAGCAAGTGCGCACGACATAACTCTTGAACTGCTCATCATCGGTTTTTTATCATGGCTCGGCAAGTAAATGACCAAATCGATCCTAATAGTCCGTGAGAGGGGCAAGCAGGTGCTTAGGGGCTATACCGAACTGCTCTGGAGCATCCCCATGCTTCCAAGGACGAGGCCGCATGTGTGTTCGCGAGGTGTCTAGAGAATGACGAATTCTCTGACGTGCCTGCTCGCGGAGTCCTGTCGCCGCTTCGGCCTTGTGAATAAGAACTGCCTTGCCGGGCAGTTTGTCCGTAACAGCCTCGCTCACCATGCTTCGCCTTTTGTATTTCCGGCTGCCCGGATTAGAAGATCCTTCCTGAAGCGCCTCCCACATTTTCCTGCCGTCCGAAAGGTCGCTTCACGTCATTCTCTAATTCTGCTGCCGGAGCAAACTGACTTCACCCTGTCGGACGTCAGGCGAAGCGTTCATCGTTTGAGTGACAGTAGCAGCACAGATCTCGAACACGGGGAAAGTCATGCTGACACTTTCGGGGCGCGCCGCCGTCATCACCGGCGCCTCAGCCGGAATCGGAGCCGCGGTCGCGCGCGAATTGGCAAGCGCGGGCGCAAGGCTCGTGCTCACGGCGCGCAGGCAGGATCGACTAGATGCCCTTGCCGAGGAACTGGGATGCGCCGCGCTGGCTGCCGATATTGGCGACCCACAGACTCCAAGCCGGCTTCTCGCCCTCACCCAGGAGCGGTTCGGCAGAGCCGATATCCTCGTCAACAACGCCGGGGTGCTGCGTATTGGAACCCTCGACAGCTTCGACCTTGCCGATATGGACGAAATGGTGCGGGTCAATTTCGTGGCACCCATGCGTGCTTCCTACATATTTGGGCGCGCAATGAAGACTGCGGGAGGCGGAGCGATCGTTAATGTTTCTAGCATTGGTGCGCATCTGACCGGGGCCTCCACCGGAATATATGGCGGTCTAAAGCGGGCACTAGAAATGGCCACTGAATCGCTGCGCATAGAATTGGCTGGAAGTGGCGTCCGCGTGGGGCTGGTCGCCCCAGGCACGACCAGCACTGAAATCTTCGAGGACATGAAGGCAGATGGTCAAAAGGGCTGGGACGAATACATCGTCCCGCTTCAGCCGGAGGATGTCGCGCGCGCGGTCCGCTACATGCTGGAGCAGCCTGCTCACGCCAATGTGGCCCGTGTGCACGTTTATTCCAGCCAGGAAGGCTTCTGATTCAGACCTGCGCGATGATCTTGATTTACCTGGATATGCCTTAGGTGCCGATTTGCCATAGAAGGGTCTAGACGATGCCCGTGAGGTCTTTGCTTCAAGTTTCTCTTTGAAGTTAAGTGCAGGCGCCAGTCGATGGCGCCGGCTCGTGGCACCCCGTGCTCGCTTCTCAACCGATAGGTTCGAGAGCACGCTAATGTCGCGCCGCCTTCAGAAGGGCCCGCATTGGTTGCGGATCTGGATATGCTATCTCTCTCATCGCCGCGCCAGCGGGGCCGCGCGATTTATCCGTCGGCACTTTCATCAACCGGTGTCAGATTGCGCATAAAGTCGCGAAAATCGACACCCAGTTCCGGAATCGGCATATTAAGCCGTTCGGCAAGATACACGGTCATTAGATTGTCATTGAGCGACTTGTTGTCGGCACGGATATTACCGATGCCGACCTGACGATTGAATGCTCCTGCTGCGATCAGTGCCATCCTCAGGCCCGCCAGAATGTCGTAGTACTCAAAATTGGTGAGCTTGCGTCCGATCACGTTCTCGTAAATCGCGATAGTCTCTTCGCGCGTCGGTAAACCTTCAAGGCGCTGAACTTTGAAGCGCCTACTGAATAGGTCGTCAAAGTAGAGCCACCACGCCAAATCCATTTCGGCCGGACCGAGCGCCGCGAGTTCCCAATCAATAAGAGCCGCGACACTTCCATCGGGGTTAAACATAGTATTCGATGGTGTTGGATCACCCCAGAGCACGTTGACCGGCGGGCTATGCGGCTTATGGGAAAGCACGTAGTCGAGAGCTGCATCCACATAGGGCATCGGGCGGCCCTGACCAACGGCCTGATGCCACTCTTTGAGGTATTCAAGATATTGGTCCAGCCCAGGAGCACCGCGGTCGGGGCGATTAAGAAACTCGAACCCGTCACGCCAATCCAGCTTACTGAGCCGCGCAAACGCTTCTATGCCGTTCTTCCAGGCTTGTCGGCGCTGTTGCGGGGAGAAATCGACCAGCCAGCCTTCGA
>JAGWRJ010000535.1 GCA_028869725.1 Alphaproteobacteria bacterium
GCCTGGGATTGGGCTCATGTTTCAAACTTATCACACTGCGTCACTTGTTAGAGCGTCACGGTACCGTAAGTTCGTTTGTGCATTTTCGGCAAGCTTCACGGCTGGACGACAAGGAGGAAACAACGTGCAAATAAATTTCCGACAGATAGCAGCATTTTCCATAATGGGTGCGGCTCTGCTGGTCAGCGGGTGTGCAACAAACGACGACGTTGCGCGAGCTCAGCATACCGCTGATCAGGCGATGTCCACTGCTGAGCAGGCACAGCAATCCGCTACCAGTGCGCAACAACAGGCTCAGGCTGCAGACCAGAAGGCCCAGACCGCGCTTTCAAATGTCAAAGCGCTTGAGCAGCGTATGAATGCCACGCCTCCGCCCAAACCTCGTCACCGTGGCGAGCGCGGCTGATGGCCTGAAACGGTTGCGCCCTGTGCCTCTTCGTCAGGGCGCAACCACATAATCTGCATGCTCTGTCTGCGTATCAGCAATGGCCCCGCCGCCAATGCGAAGCAGCAGCAACCAAACGTCATTGAATCATGAAACCGGACGCACAGTCCGGTCATGCGCTCCATTTTGTTCATCCACGCGGCGTCGCAGGTCGCCAAGAACGGCCGGTATCTGTTCTGGCAGATCCTCGGCAATGAGCCCCAAACCAAACCGCCTTGCCGCCTGTCCATGCAGCCATACAGCGCAGCAAGCCGCTCCAAACGGCTTCATTCCTTGTGCCAGGAGGCCCACCACCAATCCGCTCAGAACGTCGCCCGATCCCGCTGTCGCAAGCCAGGGTGGTGCGTTAGTGTTGACGACAGCGCGGCCATCCGGTGCTGCAATTACGCTGTCCGGCCCCTTGAGGATGACCGTACACCCGGCCATGCGGGCAGCCGTACGCGCGGCATCAATCCGTGTAGCCGACTTCTCCAGCAGGCCCGGAAAGACGCGCTCGAATTCACCCTCGTGGGGCGTCAGAACCGCATTTTCGTCTACAGCCGAATACAGCGCTTCTGGCGCTGCGGTAAAGCTTGTTAGCGCATCTGCATCCAGCACACTCGCAGCACCACTTTGCCGCACCGCTGCCACCAGCGCACGCGTGGACTCACCGACTCCGCAGCCAGGGCCAATCGCCACCGCGTTGAGACGTTGGTCGCGTAGCAGCTGTGTCAGGCCTTCAACACCTTCAAACGGCTTGACCATGATAGCGGTGACCGCTGCGGCATTGACCAGGACAGCATCAGTTGGACTGGCAATGCTCACAAGGCCCGATCCGACTCGCAACGCTGCACGAGCGGCAAGGCGAGCAGCGCCTGTCGCGTGTGCAGGTCCGCTGACAACCACGCTGTGTCCACGCCCATATTTGTGCCCCAGCGGATCTGGCCAAGGCATGTGTCGCAGCCATTGGCGTGGCGAGTTTTCCCATAAGTGTGACGTAGAGCTGCGTAGCGCATCTTGCGATATGCCAATATCACAGACATACGTCTCACCGCACAGAAGTCGCCCTGGCATCAGGACATGTGCTGGCTTCTTACGAAAGAACGTCACCGTGAGGGTCGCCCTGACGCAGTCCTCCCCCAAGGGCCGCCCCAGGTCACCGGACAACCCGCTAGGCACATCTACAGCGATTACAGGCACATGCCGCTGATTGAGGGCACGGACAAGTTGCGCGCCGACCCCCTCCAGCGGCCTCGAGAGGCCCGCGCCAAAGAGCGCGTCCACCACGACGTCGACATTATCGAGTACAGACAACTCCGCGCCTGCAATCCCTCCATGCCAGAGCGTCGCCATATGACGCACATCGGCGCGCAGCGCCTCTGGAGAGCCAAGCAAGGCGAGCCTAACGTCATGACCGTAGCTGCTAAGATGGCGCGCTGCGACGAACCCGTCACCGCCATTGTTACCCGGACCACACAGGACAGCCACCCGTGCCGCGGGCCAGTTACGATGAACGTGTTCGGCCACCGCTGTCCCGGCTGCCTCCATGAGAGCAAGGCTGGATAGGCCGGATTTCACGGCACATGCGTCCGCCGCGTACATTTCTGCAGTAGAGAGAATTTCGTCTGCGGTGCACACAGCGCCGGAATCATCTGGCGCGGTACTCGGGCGATATGCTGTCAGATCCTGATCACACGCCATTTAAGAACCGCAGTCCGTCCCAAATGGGCACCGCAGCCTGCTGCCGCCCGAGCCATTTGCCTGGATATAGTGGTGAGCACCTCTGCCTTGGTCAACCGCCTTTTCTCTGGTTCAGAGAGCTTGGCGCTTCAGATCGCCCCTTGCGGACCTCCGAGTAACGCTTTGTCTAAGGGAGGGTCCTGGCTGCAGCGACAAGAGAGCAAGTGGATGGCGCGGCGCGGGCCTCCCCGCAGTGACCGGCAAACGGGGGTTACCTCTTTCGCATCGCAGCCGATGTGTGCGCTACGCCATCCGGATTAAAGCTTGGCGTGTGCCCGAAAAGTACACATTGATCCTTATCAACGTTACTCATGCGCCCCGACTGCGCGTTCGCTGCCGGTAGAAGATGTGATTGCCGATCTGCACCGTTTTCTGCAGTGTCGCAGCCCAGCGCGGATCGACCGAGACCGCATGGTAGTTGGTCGCGTTCTCGGTGATATCACCGAGCCGTACCGCACCGGTCATGATCTGTGCAGCCAGCAACCGCGCCTCCGCCCATGCATGTGGGTTTTTCGGCCTTTCCATATCGCCATTGCAAACAAAGCTGAACTGACACGCGCGCCTATCCTGGGCGCCCTCAAAGACAACTCCGCAGACGGTGTTGGGATACATGCTGGAACGCATGCGATGAAAGACTACTTCCGCAATCGCCATTTCACCGC
>JAGWRJ010000044.1 GCA_028869725.1 Alphaproteobacteria bacterium
CCCTACCTCTTGGCCTTCGTCAACGGCTGTCGCTGGCGGTCGCGATGATCCATAAGCCCGAACTACTCATACTCGACGAGCCCACGTCTGGTGTGGACCCCATCGCGCGCGACGCATTTTGGCAATCTCTACTCGAATTGTCACGGCGCGATGGCGTTACAATCTTTATCTCTACCCATTTCATGAACGAAGCGGAGCGTTGTGATCGCGTCGCGCTGATGCATGCCGGCAGGGTATTGATTACGGACACTCCTGACGCCCTTAGTGCCCGACGAGGTGTGTCAAGCCTTGAAGATGCGTTCATCGCCTACCTTGAAGATGCCGACAATACCGTAACGGAGGACCTGCCCACTGCCCTTGAAACATCTACGGAGGCTTCAGTTACCCCTAACTCTGGCAAACATATGGGCTTGCGCCGGCTTCTCGCCTATACGCAGCGCGAGAGTCTCGAACTGAGCCGCGATCCTTTACGCTTGGTACTTGCTCTTGTTGGTAGCGCCATTCTGCTCCTGGTAATTGCCTACGGCATTAGCCTTGACGTGGAGCATATGAGTTTTGCTGTTCTGGACCGAGACCAGAGCGCGGTCAGCCATGACTATGTCAACAACCTATCTGGATCGCGCTACTTCGACGAACAGAGGCCACTCAAAAGCTACGCCGATATGGATCAGCGCATGCGTGCTGGCGAGCTCAGCCTGGCTATCGAGATTCCTCCAGGCTTTGGCCGCGACCTAGCGCATGGCCGCAGGGTCGAGATCGGTGCCTGGGTCGACGGCGCCATGCCCACACGTGCCGAGATTGCAGAGAGCTACGTCGAGGGCATGCACGCACAATGGTTGGCACGCAAAGCCTCGGAGACGCGCCAGACGGCACATCCATTCACTCCCGCCACGGTTGAGCTAAGATTCCGCTACAATCCTGACGTCAAAAGCATTGTCGCCATGGCGCCAGCAGTGATCCCGCTTTTGCTGATGCTGATTCCGGCGATATTGACCGCACTCAGTGTCGTCCGCGAAAAGGAGCTTGGGTCGATCATAAACTTTTACGTCACACCAACGAGACCACTCGAATTTCTTGTAGGAAAGCAAATTCCCTACATTGCGCTCTCTCTGCTCAGCTTTCTATTTCTTGCAATTTTAGTAATAACCGTGTTTGGCGTTCCACTGAGGGGCAGCTTTCTTACCCTACTCGCGGGCGCCACCCTTTATCTAGCTGCGACGACCGCAATGGGGCTTTTGATCTCAACCTTCATGCGCAGCCAAATTGCAGCGCTGTTTGGGACGGCCGTTCTTACACTTCTGCCCGCTGCCAGTTTTTCGGGCCTGACCGATCCGGTATCATCACTTGAAGGAATTGGCCGTCTGATCGGCGAAATTTACCCCACCAGTCATTTTCTGGTCATCGCCCGTGGCACATTTTCCAAGGCACTGCAGTTTTCAAATCTGACGGCATCCTTTGTACCACTGCTGATTGCTCCGGTCGTACTAATTGGTCTGTCCGCGCTCTTTCTTAGGAAGCAGGACCGCTGAATGATGAGCAGTGGTCAAACACTCCGACATGTCGGCTACCTAGGGATCAAGGAATTACGCAGCCTGATGCGCGATCCTATGATGCTGTTCCTGATCGCGTACGCCTTCAGCTTTGCGATCTATGCAGCCGCTACCGCGATGCCGGAGACACTCAACAGAGCACCAATTGCTATTGTTGATGAAGATCATTCCGCCTTGTCGACGCGAATCATTCACGCATTTTATGCACCACTGTTCGACCCACCACATGTTGTTACCCCGGCCGAAATGGATGCACGCCTGGACGCCGGACTTGATACGTTCGCGCTCGATATACCCCCCGATTTCGAGCGTGATGTCATTGCAGGTCGCAGGCCGGCTATCCAACTCAATGTTGATGCCACGCGCATGACGCAGGCCTTCACCGGCAGCGCCTATGTGCAGGCTATTGTCGCCCGCGAGATCGCCACGTTCATGCACCGCTCTGATATGACCGACAGCGCACCCGTGGCACTCATCTTGCGCGCACGCTTTAATCCCATCCTGAGCAAATCCTGGTTCGGCGCTGTGATGGAGGTCATCAACAACGTCACCATGCTGTCAATCATTCTTGCCGGCGCGGCGCTGATTCGCGAACGAGAACATGGCACGGTCGAACACCTACTGGTCATGCCGGTCACACCCTTCGAGATCATGGCCAGCAAGGTGTGGGCGACCGCACTGGTTGTGCTTCTGAGCGCTGCACTGTCACTTGTTGTGGTGGTTGAGCAGATCCTGTCCGTCCCGATCGCAGGATCGCTTCCGTTGTTCCTTGCGGCTGCCGCGCTGAGCCTGTTTGCCACCACGTCCATGGGGATCTTTCTGGGTATCGTAGGTCGCTCCATGCCACAGTTCGGACTACTTCTGATACTCGTAATACTGCCACTGGAGATGCTCTCAGGAGGGATGACACCTCGGGAAAGCATGCCTGCCATTGTTCGCATCCTGATGGAGGCTGCTCCGACGACACATTTTGTGGCGCTGGCGCAGGCCGTTCTGTATCGTGGGGCGGGTCTTGGGGTGGTGTGGCCCCACATGCTCGCGCTGCTCGTGATCGGCCTGGTCCTGTTTTCTGGGTCGCTCCTGCTTTTCCGCAAACGTTTGCGGGCTATGACCTGACAGTCTGGTGGCAAAAGTGGGGGGGGGCGGCATGTCTCCACCGACCACACCTGGCACGGGGCTTGCGACCAGGGACGCAAAGCCGCCTCTGCCCCCCGCGAGCTCGGTTCATCTGCTGCTGCGTTGCTCCTGGCGGGGTGCACACATGGCAATCCGCCCGCTGGAGCTTGAAGTCGTGGCTCAGCGGACCTAATATTTCCCTTCGACCGCTGCGGGACGCGTCTTAAGGACGTCAAGCGAAACAAAGGGTTAACAGGAATTGCAAGGCCTTCCAGGGTGGCCGGGCGAAGGCACGGTGTCCCAAGGGAAGGCTTTATCAGCATTAGGACGATACGTTGATGGAACGCTTACCCATGACGGCCGCGGGCTACCGAGCTCTTGAGGCTGAAATCAACCACCTCAAATCGGTCGAGCGGCCCGAAGTGATCAGGGCGATCGCTGAGGCGCGCGCGCATGGCGATCTGTCCGAAAACGCCGAATATCACGCGGCCAAGGAACGGCAGGCATTTATTGAAGGCCGGGTCATTGAACTGGAAGACATGATCGGACGAGCCGATGTGATCGACGTCTCCAAGCTGTCGGGAACTACCGTCAAGTTCGGGGCTACCGTGACTTTGGTGGACGAAGATACCGACGAAGAGCGCCAATACCAGATTGTTGGCGACATGGAAGCCGATGCCAAGCAGGGGCGGATTTCGATCTCCTCGCCCATCGCCCGGGCACTGATCGGCAAAAGTACCGGCGATACGGTCGAGGTGGCTGCACCTGGTGGCTCGCGCAGCTACGAGATCCTGAAGGTCGAGTTCGTCTAGTTCTCTCCGAGTCCCCCTGTCGCTTCGCGGCGGGTCGTGGCCCGGCTCTGGCCAGTGGCCGCCACCGGCCGGTGGGGAATGCCCGGCCCGATCGCCACGCCCTGGCCGAACCGCCTGGGCGCCATTGAGTTGTGGGCGCCTGGTCGCGGTAGGGTGCGGTTGCCCGAGGCATTTCGTTTGCAGGTTACCTTTCGTATGCTAGGCGAAGCGAAAGGATAGAGTTATGGCAACTATTGCGCTCGTCGATGACGACAAGAACATCATCACGTCGGTCAGCATGCTGCTGGAGCAGGAGGGCTATCATGTGCGCAGTTTCAGCGACGGGGCGTCCGCGCTGACAGCGCTTACTGCCAATCCGCCCGATCTTGCCATTCTCGATATCAAGATGCCCCGCATGGACGGCCTCGAGTTGTTACGCCGCCTCAAGCAGGTCTCGGATCTTCCGGTCATTTTCCTCACCTCTAAGGACGAGGAGATTGACGAACTGATGGGCCTGAATGCTGGAGCCGATGATTACATCCGCAAACCCTTCTCTCAGCGACTACTTCTGGAGCGGGTGCGCGCTGTACTGCGCCGCGCCGAAGGGCATAAACCTGGCGTCCCGACTGCACCTGGCGAACCTAAAAAGGAAGCCATGGTTCGCGGCAAACTGGTCCTCGACCCCCAGCGCCACGAATGCACATGGGATGGCAAACCGGTGCGACTGACCGTCACCGAATTCCTCATCCTGCAATGCCTCGCCCAGCGGCCGGGATTCGTCAAAAGTCGCGACAACCTGATGGACGCGGCCTATGACGATCAGGTGTATGTGGATGATCGCACCATCGACAGCCACATCAAGCGCCTGCGCAAGAAATTCAAGGTCGTCGACGACGATTTCGATGCCATCGAAACCCTTTATGGAGTCGGCTACCGATACAAGGAAAGCTGACCACGGCCGGGCCATGAATGTGCCGCAGCCAATGAGCGAGCAACGCCTGTTCCGGCCCTTTGCGCCGTCCGCATCCGTGCGGCCGGCACGCAGAGGCAGGCGCCGACGCATGTCGGCATTGACCCGCCGCATCCTATCCATGAATGCGATCCTGCTCCTCTTTCTACTGGGTGGGGTGATCTTCGTGCAATCGACGCAGGAGGGTCTCGTCGACGAGCGCCTCGCCGGTATTACCCACGAGGCCGAAATCGTGGCCTCCACCCTTGCCGAATACACCACCGACGATGCAACGCGATCGATCCGCGTGGGCGAAGCCAAACCCCTGCTGCGCCAGCTGATCGCGCCAACCAATCTGCGCGCCCGTCTTTACAACGCGCATGGCGACCTGCAAGCAGACACGCGTTTTCTGCTCGCCCGCAATGTTGTGCAAACCTACCCGTTGCCAGCACCCGGCTTCTGGAACAACATCTGGCAGAAGCTCAAGCGCATCTATAACGGACTTATGGGCGTTCGCCCCTTCGAGCGCCTCGATCCTTATTTCGAAGCTGGCAAGAATGGACGCGTGTACTCAGAGGTTGACGCGGCGCTGCGCGGAAGGATCGGCACCAAGGAGCGGGTCGATGAGCAGGATCGACTGGTGCTGTCAGTCGCCGTTCCGATTCAGCGCTTCCGTGCCATCTATGGAGTACTGTTAGTATCCACCGAAGGCGGCGACATAGACGGGGTTCTGCGTGCCGAGCGGGAAAAGCTGCTCGAAGTTTTTCTTGTCGGCTTCGCGATCATGCTGTTTTCATCGATCTATCTGGCACGCTTTCTTGCCGAGCCCATCAATCGGCTCGCAGCCGCTGCCGACCGGGTCCGCAAGGGCCAGTCAGGACGCGAAGCGCTGCCGCGGATGACCGGTCGCCATGATGAGATCGGAGAACTTTCTGATGCCCTGTCGGCGATGACACGCGCGCTCTATGATCGCATTGATGCGATTGAGAGCTTTGCAGCCGATGTCTCCCATGAACTCAAGAATCCGCTGACGTCACTGAAAACAGCGATTGATATGCTGGAACGTACCGACGATCCGGCTGGACGCAAGCGCCTGATCAGTATTGTCAGCAACGACATCAAGCGTATCGACCGACTGATTACTGACATCAGCCAGGCGTCGCGACTGGACGCGGAGCTGTCGCGCGAAGCCACCGAGCCCGTCGACATCGCCGATCTTCTCAGCACCATCACCGAAGTCTACCGGCTTACGGGTCTGCCGCGGTCGGTCAAGCTCGAACTGGGTCTCAATCTCGACGGCAAAGCGATTGTCTCGGGTCGTAGCGAGCGACTTGGACAGATCTTCCGCAATCTGATCGACAACGCTGTTTCCTTCAGTCCGGACGGCGGAACGGTCCGGGTCGAGGCGCACCGTCAGGACCGCATGGTTCGCATTGCTGTGCTCGACGAAGGTCCCGGCATTCCCCCGGACAATCTCGAGACCATTTTCCAGCGCTTTTATACCGAACGGCCGCGCGAAAGCGATTTTGGCCAGAATTCCGGGCTCGGGCTTTCAATCGCCCGGCAGATCGTCGATGGAGCGGGGGGGCGGATTTGGGCCGAAAATCGTGTAGGCCCGACGCCCGACCAGCCGGGCGGAGCGCGTTTCATTGTTGAACTGCCTCTCGACAATGGCTGAGGTTAACCTGCATGCCACCTGCGTTCTTCTCGCCGGGGCGGCTCATGCCTTTGAGGGGCCCGCGGGCGCTGGCGTTCTTCTTCTGGGCGAAAGTGGAAGCGGTAAATCGGATCTCGCCTTGCGTCTGATTGCGATGGGCGCGGTTCTTGTTGCCGATGACCGTACACTCGTTAGAGTTGAGGACGGGACGCTCGTCGGTCGGGCGCCGCCAACGCTCAAGGGACTGATTGAGGTACGCGGGCTCGGTATCCTGCGCCTGCCCACCGCCCAGGCGGCCCCGATCAGCCTCGTCGCAATCTTGGGTGGCGAAGCTGAACGGCTTCCCGAGCCCGAATACTGGCCCCTGCCGCAGGGGCTTGCCGGGGCACCGGCTCCCTTTCTGGTGCGATTGAATGCTTTT
This sequence comes from Alphaproteobacteria bacterium, assembly GCA_028869725.1. Taxonomy (GTDB): domain Bacteria; phylum Pseudomonadota; class Alphaproteobacteria; order Micropepsales; family Micropepsaceae; genus Rhizomicrobium. Next base: position 6,485 of record JAGWRJ010000044.1, read on the forward strand.
GCTGCCTCGGCACCGGCGAAACTCGTGCTCGCCGCGGCCAAATTTGGGAGAAATCCCACCGCCGACCTTTAGACCTCACATCAACTACATGTGAGGGGTTCCATATCGCCCATACCTTGTTATCGTGCCCGCCGCCTCACACATAGCATCGATCATGATCGGCATTGTCATTGTAACCCACGGCCGCCTGGCGCAGGAGATCATTTCTGCAGTTGAGCATGTGGTGGGCCCACAAACCCATTTGCGTGCCGTATGCATCGGCCCCGAAGACGACATGGAACGCCGACGGCGGGAGATCGCCGCTGCCGCCAAGGCCGTCGATACCGGGGATGGCACTGTCATTGTTACCGATATGTATGGCGGCACGCCCTGCAATCTGGCACTGACCTTACTGGAAAAGGGCAAGATCGAAGTTCTGGCCGGAGCAAATCTTCCCAGCCTGATCAAGCTCTGCAATGTGCGCTCCCGGTTGCCACTTGAGGCTGCGGTCAAGCAGGCCATTGACGCGGGGCGTAAATATATGCGCGCCGGTTCAGCGGATCTCGTCGGCGGGGCCTGAGTATGGCGGAATCGGAGGTACGTCGATCGGTCGCAACGATCCTGAACAAACGCGGCCTGCATGCGCGCGCCTCGGCCAAGCTCGTGGAAGCTGCGGCACGGTTCAAATCCCACATCACGGTCAGCAAAGACGGCACCTCGGTCGATGCACGTTCGATCATGGGCCTGATGATGATGGGTGCCGGTGTTGGGAGCCAGATTGAGCTCTGTGCCGAGGGACCGGACGCAGACGAGGCGATGACAGCGCTTCTTGCCCTGATCGCGGCCCGCTTCGGCGAAGACTAAAAACCTGAATCGATCCTCAGGATCGACACACTTTGCATCAAAATTCTTATAATTGCAGCAGATGTAGGCAACGCAGAGGCAAGCCCTCTGCGCCATGCTTATGGCGTAGCGAGCGAAGAAGGCACGCAAGCCATGCATGTGCTGGTACTGGCATCTCAGAAAGGCGGTTCAGGCAAAACGACGCTCTCAGGCCATCTCGCAGTCGAGGCGATGTTGGCTGGCGTGGGGCCTGTAGCCCTGATTGACACCGATCCGCAGGGATCGCTCGCGGAGTGGTGGAACGCACGCAGCGC
>JAGWRJ010000536.1 GCA_028869725.1 Alphaproteobacteria bacterium
AATGCGATCGTCTGGCAGGATCGGCGCACCGCGGAGCGTTGTCAGCAGCTGGCAAAGGCGGGACTTGCCAGCGAATTCGCTGAACGCACTGGACTTCTGATTGACCCGTACTTTTCGGCGACCAAACTGGAATGGTTGCTCGACCACGTACCTGATGCACGCAAGATGGCACTCCGCGGCGAACTCGCATTTGGTACTATTGACACATGGCTGCTGTACAGGTTGACAGGAGGACGTGTCCACGCGACCGATGTCACCAACGCCTCACGCACAATGCTGATGGGGTTGGCAGAGCAGCAGTGGGACGACCGACTTCTGTCCTTGATGCGAATTCCTCATGCTGTTTTGCCGGAAATCTGTGACAGTGCTGGCGACTTTGGTTTTACCAGTCAGGACCTCTTTGGGGCTCCGGTTCCTATTCGTGGTATAGCAGGCGATCAGCAATCCGCCATGGTAGGGCAGGCCTGCTTTGCTCCAGGAGACGTCAAGTCCACATATGGCACGGGCTGCTTTGCACTCGTAAATACTGGGGAGGCGCGTCCTGCCTCGCAGCACCGCCTTCTAGCAACCGCTGGCTATCGGGTAGCTGGACGGATGACCTATGCCATCGAAGGCTCGATTTTCATCGCAGGTGCAGTCGTTCAGTGGCTCCGTGATGCGCTCGGAGTTATTGGCTCCGCCTCCGATGTCGAGGACCTGGCGCGCGCAGCAAAAGCTGCGGACGGCCTGTATTTCGTGCCAGCCTTTACCGGACTTGGCGCGCCCTACTGGGATCCCGGGGCACGCGGGGCCATAATTGGCCTGACCCGCGACTGTGGGGCAGCTGAGCTCGGACGCGCGGCGCTGGATGCGGTGTGCTATCAGACCCGTGACCTGCTCGAGGCCATGCGCGAGGATATGGCCAAGGCTGAGCTCGCGCCGCCCAGGGCCCTCAAGGTCGATGGCGGCATGGTGGGCAACGACTGGTTCTGCCAGCGCCTTGCGGACCTGACCGGGCTGCCGGTGGAACGTCCCGTCATGACCGAAACGACTGCATTGGGCGCGGCTTACCTCGCCGGTCTGGGGGCCGGGCTATTCCGCGATTTTACCGATATAGCGCGTGCCTGGGCTCTGGAGCGTCGCTTTGAGCCCGCGCTCTCCGTCCGGGTTCGGGACACACTCTATGAAGGGTGGCAGTCAGCGGTCCAGCGTGTGCGGAGCTGAATGATCCAGGACCGCAATGGGCTCGCCAGATACCGGTTTCCGGAGCGCGATGGTGCTGGTAACTGCACTATCTGGAGCAGCTCGCGGTCGCTGGAGCCCGAGAATTGACACAATGTTCAAGCCAGCCCAATGTCCAAGTGCTACCGAACCTTCGGAGAATTCCCCATGAACGCCCCGCTAAATCTTGCCACTCTCAAGGAGAAGGTTACTCCCGAGGAATGGGCTTTGCGGGTGGATCTGGCGGCAACCTACCGGCTTGTGGCCCTGTACGGCTGGGATGATATGATTTTTACGCACATTTCTGCGCGGGTGCCGGGGCCAGAGCACCATTTCCTGATAAATCCGTACGGACTGCTGTTTGATGAAATCACCGCATCAAGCCTGGTAAAGATTGATGTCAACGGCAACAAGGTGGTGGATTCCCCCTTTCCAGTGAACCCGGCCGGATTCACAATACACAGTGCGCTTCATATGAACCGTGATGACGCCCAGTGCGTCATTCACCTGCATACCTCGGATGGGGTCGCGGTTTCGGCGCAGGCAGATGGCCTTTTGCCGCTCGATCAGCATGCGATGCTCATCTGTTCGGATCTGACCTATCACGATTATGAGGGTGTCGCGCTTGATTTGGATGAGCGCGAACGGCTTGTTAAAGATCTCGGCAAAGAGCGCCATCTGATGATTCTGCGCAATCACGGCACATTGGCGTTAGGGAAGAGCTGCGCTGACGCCTTCTTGCGAATCTATTATCTGGAGCGTGCGTGCTCGATGCAGGTCCGGGCAATGGCCGGCGGGGCACGTCTGAACATGCCCAATCAGGGAGTTCCGGAAAAAACAGCAGATCAGGGTGGTCGTGCGTTTGATGGTCTGATCGGTCAACTGGCCTGGCCTGCATTGCGCCGCAAGCTTGATCGTATCGATCCCAGCTATCAGCACTGAGGTTCAGCAATGAAATTTGGCATTGGACAGTCCGTCCGACGGACGGAAGACATTCGCTTCGTCACCGGACAGGGCCGGTACACTGACGACCTGCATTTCACGAACGAGGCCCATGTCGCATTCGCGCGCTCACCTTATGCAGCGGCGACAATTAATAGCGTGGATGTCTCGGCCGCGCGGTCAGCTCCGGGTGTAATCGCTGTTCTAACGCAGGCTGATGTTGAAGCATTTGGCGCCGGGCCGATGCCCTGCCTTGCTCCGGTCAAGAACCGGGACGGTACTCCTGTCAAAACTACGGATAAGCCACTGTTGGCGGAGCACAAGGTTACCTTCAGCGGAGAGGCGGTGGCCATGGTGGTCGCTGAGACGCTAGCCCAGGCTCGTGACGCGGCAGAACTTGTTGCCGTTGACTATGCTATGAAGGACGCGTGCGGAACTCTCGAGGCTGCCCCGACAGGCCCATTGGTGTGGGACCATGCTCCGGGAAATCTGTGTTTTGACTGGGAAACCGGAGATGCCAAGGGGGTCGCATCTGCTTTCGCGAAGGCCGCGTTCGTAGCCAAGGTTGCAACCATACAAAACCGCATTGCACCGACGTCGATGGAAACCCGCAATGCGATCGGACTCTACGATCCGCAACAGCAGCAATATACCCTCTACAGCGGCAACCAGGGCGCAGGCGGAATGCGCGATCGAATAGCCGCCATTCTGCGTGTCGATGCCAACAAGCTTCATGTCATCTCTCCGGATGTGGGTGGCGGATTTGGCATGAAGAATTTCGTCTATCCCGAACAGCCGCTTGTAGTTATTGCCGCCAAGCAGCTGCAACGTCCGGTCCGCTGGTCTTCGGACCGCAGCGAGGCGTTTCTGTGCGATGATCACGGTCGCGACATGATCATGAATGCCGAACTCGCACTGGATGGAGACGGTCACATTCTGGCCATGCGCATCGACAGCGCTGCGAACATGGGAGGGTACCTGTCCCAATTCGCCCCCTTTATTCCAACTCTTGCCGGTGGTCGGATATTTGGCGGCCTCTACAAAATTCCGGCTCTATACGCGAACGTCAAAGGTTATTTTACCAATACCGCACCGGTGGACGCGTATCGCGGAGCGGGGCGTCCCGAGGCAGCCTATCTGATGGAACGGCTAATGGATGCTGCTGCCGAGGTCACCGGTATCGACCGGGTTGAACTACGCAGGCGCAATCTGCCCACGCCAAAGGAACTTCCGTTCAAGAACTGGTTTGGTGTGTCCTTCGATTCCGGTGATTACCCCCACATGTTGGCCGAGGGTCTGCGGCGTGCTGGTGTTGATGGCTATGAAACGCGCAAGGCTGAAAGTGCAGCGCGTGGTAAGCGGCGCGGATTGGGTATTTCTTATTACGTAGAGATCACGGCGGCGGCCGGTTCAGAGCCGGCGCGGATCCAGTTTACCGACAACGGCGGGGTCGATGTCTTCGTCGGCACTCAGTCAAACGGGCAGGGGCATGAGACCGCGTTTGCTCAGGTTGTCGCGGAGCGTCTAGGGGTCCCATTTGAGAGTGTACGCGTACGCCAGGGCGATACGAATTGGGTCAATGGCGGCGGCACAGGCGGCTCGCGGTCTCTCAACATGTCGGGTGGCGCGATCCTTGTGACTTCGGATGAAGTGATACGCAAAGGAAAGCAGGCCGCTGCTCAGGTATTGCAGGCTGGCAGCCGCCCGGTTTCCTTCGACATCGTGGATGGGCTTGGGCGCTTTACCGTGTCGGGAACCGAGCAGAGCGTGGGCCTGCCCGAGTTAGCTGTCGCGCTGAAACGCGATCGAATACCAGGTTTTGAAGATGGCCTGGACAGCGATGGGTTGTTCAATGGTGAGGCGCCGACATTCCCAAATGGTTGTCACGTCTGCGAAGTCGAGGTCGATCCGGACACCGGAAAGGTCGACATTGTTCGCTACAGTGTACTGGACGACTTCGGCAGGGTGATCAATCCGATGCTGGTCCGGGGGCAGGTTCAGGGTGGGGTGGTGCAGGGGATCGGGCAGGCGTTGCTTGAGAACTGCGTTTACGATCGTGACAGCGGCCAATTG
>JAGWRJ010000537.1 GCA_028869725.1 Alphaproteobacteria bacterium
TAAGAGTTTCGCACTGGCGGGGACGGTTCTCGCCACAACCCTCGGCCTGGCTCATGCCAACGACACGAAAGTGGCGCTGGTACCAGGTGGGCCGCATCCCTATTTCGCATCTTGGGCGCAAGGCGGGGCCGACGCGAAGCGGGACTTCAATCTTGGCGCTGCCGATTTCAAGGTTCCGCAAAAGTGGGAGCTTAGCACCCAGAACAACTTGCTCGAGAACCTTGTTACACAGGGTTACAATGCATTTCTGATCTTCCCGGGCGACCCGGTCGGATCGGTCAGCACGGTCGCGGAACTTGCCGATACGGGGGCTCCGGTGATTGCACTAGCTGGCTGCCTCAAGGACCCCTCGAAAGCCTCATTCTGCTTCGGCACAGACACGGGGCATTCCGCCTATCTCGGCACACAACATCTCATCGCGGGCCTGAAGGGCACCAAGATGCGCATCCTGCACCTGACCGGTTTCCTCGTGGACCCGAACACCCAGTTGCCCCAAGTTCATCAGCTAATCGCGTAAGTGATTGATATTGTTCATGCGGGATTCGCATTTGTGTGACGACATCGGGCGTCAGACGGGTTTTGGCAGGCTCAGGGCATCGAAGAGGTCGAGCTGCTCCGGGGTGGTTATGCTGGTGCCGTTGAAGGTGTGGTTGCCGATATGGGCGGTATGTTTCTGAATGCGCGCAAGCAGGTCGAGCGCGGTGCGCGGGCTGGCGCTGTGGCCTTTCGCCCTGAGACGCATGCGCATGACGCGGTAGAGCACGAGGGCCAGGAAGCAGATCAGCGCATGGGCGCGGATGCGATCCGGCAGGCGGTGATGCACCGGGGCGATCTCGATGTCCGATTTCAGAACGCGGAAGCCGCGCTCGATATCGGCCAGGGCCTTGTAGCGCGCGAGGGTTTCCGCCGGGGTCAGATCGGCGGCATTGGTGATCAGCGCGAGCTTGCCGTCGAAGAGCTCGGCCTCGGCGATGGCCGCCTCTTCGACCGACCAGGAGAAGCGATCGGCGGCGTAGTCGGCCTTGAGAAAGCGCGTCAGTTCCGCCTCGGCCACGGCGCGGGTGAAGCGGCTGAAGGCGCCGCGATCGGAGGCGCGGCGACCCCGGGCGGACTGGCCTTCATCTTGGGCGTCCAGCTTGCTGACCATCTTGTCGGCCAAGGCTTCGAGCTCGGCGATGCGGGTCCGGCGCCGGTCGGACTGCTCGGCCTCGCGGAACGGATCATGGGCGACGATCAGGCGGTGACCGGCGAAGGTGGCCTCTGCCAGCCCCTCGTCATCGAAGGCGAGCCCGCGGAAGGTCTCGACCAGCTCTCCGTACCGCCGCGCGGGAACGGCGAGGATGAACTCGAGCCTGCGCCCTCCCTGATCGGCCAGGGCCGTCAGCTCGCCGATGTTGTCGAGGCTCAAGAGCCCGCGGTCGGCGACCAGGATGACGCGCTGGATCGGAAAGCGTCGGAGCACCGTCTGCAGCATGGATTGCAGGGTTTTGGTCTCGGCCACGTTGCCGGGGTGGACCGTGTGCAGGAGCGGCAGGCCTTCGGCGGTCTGCACCACGCCGAGCACGAACTGACGGGCGATGCCGCCCGTCTCTTTGTTCATGCCGAAGGCGCGGATGTCCTCGCCGACCTCGCCTTCGCCGTGGATGCGCACCGTGGTCAGGTCGTAGAAGACGATGGCAAGGTCCTGATCGACCAGTGGCCTGATCTGGCGGGCCAAAGCCTCCTCAACGGCCTCGGCATGATCCATGAGTGCATCCATGGCCCGCAGCAGGTGCTGATGTGTGACGCTCTCCGGCATGGCCGGCACGGCCACGGTCTCCAGCCAACGCAGGCAACCCAGCTTGCTTGACGGGTCGCAGAGCCGGTTGAAGACCATCGCACGTATCAACGCCTCGGCATCGATTTCCCTGCGCGAGGATCGCAACGCACGCTTCAAGGCCGTGTCGATCCCGAGATCCCGCCACAGTTCGTGGAGCGCAAAGACATCGCCGAAGCCCCGGCCCGGCTCCTGAATGACGTCGAAGGACGTGTTCTCAGCTCGCCCGAGCGCCCGATTGAGGCCGTTGATCAATGGATCCAGCCGCTCCGGCGTGATCTGGTCGAGGCGCCCGAGGTTGGCCACGACACGCGTACGGGCCTTGCCGCGGTCGTTACGAAAGGACTCAACCAGCTGCAGGTACTGGCGCCCCCCGGTCTTGGTGATGCGAGTATACATTGTGTGGCGACGCTATCGTCAAACCACCGAAGTATCAATCTCCAAATACCCCATGTCGTGTGACGACAACGAGCGGGGCCAAAACGCTCTGGACCTGATCTAACCAATTGAAAAAACGAAGTCGGAAGGATGCCCGCTGCCAAAATCTGCTTCCGAAGTGTCGAAGATGGGGTTTCCGTGTTCGTGTCGCGGTGGTTGGCCGGGTCAAGCGTGGCGGCATCCGCGCTGAAGCCGATCACCAGGTCCTTCGCGGCAGCGGTCTGGCTTGTCGCGCCGAGGGCGATCAGCGCGGCCAGACCGGCGCTGGTGAGCTTTCTCATGGATCAGTCTCCCGTGTTTGGACTTGTAGGCGTTTTCGCTCTTGAACGTCGGCTCTGATATGAGACGCCGTCAGTTGGATACATGCAAATTTTATGCCAACAATTCAAACCACAGGCGGCGTCAAAAAAACCAATCATCTCAGGGAGGCAACAAAGATGTCGGCGGAGTCTCGCCGGCGGCTTTCCCCCTCTCGCGTGAGTATCACGCCAGATGATAGAAACGCACGCGTCAGGCCCGGGATCGCCGCCGCGCCGCTGCGGCGCGCGCGACCGATGAGGGCAGCCCCAACTCGTCACGGTATTTGGCGACAGTTCGCCGCTCGACCCGGATGCCGTCGGCCTGAAGCGCCGCGCAGAGCATCGCATCGCTGAGCGGGCGGGTCTTGTCCTCGGCCCCGATCATCTCGCCGATCCGGCGTTTGAGCGCCCCGATCGACCACGCGCCGTTTCCGTCTTCCGCAGGAAGGCCGCGCGCGAAGCAACGGCGTAACTCCAGAAGCCCTCGCGGGGTGTCGATGGTCATACCCTGAACGATGCGGCTTACGGTGGAGGCATGCATGCCGATAGCTTCGGCCACGTTCCGCAACGACAGGGGGGCCGGAGGTGCCAGCGGATCGGAGAGGAACGCGGATTGCCGCCGCACCACTTCGGAAGCGACGCGAAGGGCCGTCGCGTTGCGCTGGTCCACGGCCCGCTTCAGGTCTCGCGCGAAGGTCAAGGCCTCGGCCTCGGCCGGGCTGCGTGTTTCCTTGTCAGTGGCCAGGTCATCCCGCACGACGACCGTGGGCAGGGTGGTGCCGTTCAACTCGACCCGCCAGCCGTCGCGGGTGCGTTCCGCCAGGAGATCGGGGGGGCGTATCGGCGCTTCTCCGGCTTCGAGGAAACGCGCGCCCGGCTTGGGGTCGAACCTGCGCACGATTGCAAGGTGGTCTTGAACGGCCTCAAGGGAGATGCCGCACACCTCGGCCAGCCGGTCCGGCCCGTCCTCGGCGAGAACCGCGAGATTGTCGAGGATATGTGCAAGGTCATCGCTCAGCACGCCTTCATCGCGGGCCTGCAGGCGCA
>JAGWRJ010000538.1 GCA_028869725.1 Alphaproteobacteria bacterium
CATGCCGGCAGTCCGAAAGCTGCCCGAGGCGATGGGCGCGGCAATATCGTGCGCGGCATAGACGTGATCGGCCTTGGCGGCGACCTCTTTTGGCGACAGCGCGCTTTCATAGCCAATCGTCATCTCGCCGGGCTTCGTCATCACCAGGTGGGAGCTGAGGCCAAGTTCGCGAATCGCTTCCAAAAGTCGCACGCCGTAGACGACGCCGGTGGCGCCGCTGATGCCGACCACCAGGCGGTTGTGGCCCCCGGATCGGTCACTGGGCGGGGCAAAGGCGCGTGCGTTCTGGGTCATGAGAAAGATTTACAAGTCCGCAAGCCCATTTAGAAGAGGCTCGTCGCAAGGGGTGACAGTCGCCTTGCATGGTGCTCTAATCCTCTCCGCCTTCAAACAAGAAAGGTGCAGATCCATGGCACTGGAAGGGCATATCGAGGAACTCTCCGCCAAGCATAGAAGACTCGAAGAGCTCATCGGCAGCGAGATGACCCACCCGGATTGGGACGAGACCCGGGTCGCCCGCCTGAAGCGAGAAAAACTCCGTATCAAGGATGAGCTCGAGCGCCTGCGAAGCAAAAGCCACTGATCTGCTGTCACCCCAGACATCCGACACCGCCCTCCGCCCGTAAGGGACGCTGAGAGACGTGTGGCGTTTGCCCTCGGCCTGACCCGAAGTGGGCAGATGTGTGCGGTGTCGTCCTGGCGTTGCGCGCGCGATCCACCCTTGCGCCATCCCGCTGTCCCCGGGGACAGAGAGGTACGGTGATGCGCTGCTTTGGCCGTGGGCCGCTTTTGGCGCCCCGCATGGACCCCTGCGTAATGTGAGTCACGGCGCTGTGAAGCAGGTGAAGGCCGCATCAGTTGTCCGTACACAGATGTTCACCTAGCCTGCCGGCGAAGCCTTGGACAGCAGCGATGACATCGGCTGAACTCGAACTCAACTCCGCCAGAGCAACCCGCCCGTCCGCGCGATGGCTGATATTCGTTTATCTGGGCGCACTTTTGGTGCTGATCGGCTTTGGTCAGCCTTATCTCGGCCTGATGGACATCCCGGTTGCATTTTTCTTGAAGAACAAGCTGCACCTGTCGGCTGAAGGTGTCGCGACCTTTCGGCTCTATGCCGGTATCCCGCTTTATCTCTCCTTTGTGTTTGGCTTCCTGCGGGACAGCTTCAATCCCTTCGGCATCAAGGATCGGGGGTTTCTGATCGTCTTCGGCGCTCTTAGTACGGCGCTCTATCTCGTCTTTGCCTTCGTACCGTTTGGCTATGACAGCCTTCTTGCTGCGGTACTGCTCCTGACGATGTCGTTTCTCTTCGTGCTGAGCGCGCAGAGCGGCCTGAGTGCCGTGATTGGTCGTCAGCTCCAGATGTCCGGTCAGGTCAGTGCGGCATGGAACACCTTCAGCTATGTGCCTATTCTTGCCGGCTACTTTCTGGGTGGCTACATCAGCAACCGGCTCGAGGCCGACCGTGCCGGTGTCGCTGTCCAGCACCTGTTTCTGCTCGGCGCTGCGGTGATGGCGGTCATCACGCTGTTCGGATTCTGGCGGCCGGCCCGCATCTTCAAGCGGGTTCATGGTGAGGACGGCGCGATGCCGAGGCGCCGGCTCTCCGATATCAAGCGGCTCCTGCGACACTGGCCGTTCTATCCTGCCATGGCGGTCTGGTTCCTGTGGAGCTTTGCCCCGGGATATCAGACGCCGCTGCAATTCTATCTGCAGAATACTCTGCACGCCTCCGATGCAGCGTTTGCCGACTGGAATGCGATCTTTGCGGCCAGCTTCATATTACCCTTCCTGCTCTTCGGCGTCCTGGCGCGTAAATTCAATCTGCGCCAGATCCTGTTCTGGAGCACCCTTGTCGCCATTCCGCAGGCAATACCTCTCTACTTCACCCACAGCGTCAGCGGTGCGCTCATCGCGGCTGGTGCGATGGGGCTTCTGGGCGGGGTAGCGACGGGAGCCTATCTTGCGCTGATCATCCGCTCCGCGCCGGAAGGGCTTGAAGGCACCACCGTGATGATGTCGGTCGCGCTCTATTTCGTGGCAGTGCGCTTTGGCGATCTGCTTGGCACCTGGCTCTACCATCGCTTTGCCGGTTTCGGTGCCTGTATCCTTGCCATCACCGTGGTCTATGTGATGATCGTTCCTGTCCTCATGACAATTCCGCGCCGGATTACCGATTACCGGGACGAAGAAAAGTCAGTGGCGGCCTAGATCCTAGTTTTCACGCGGATCGTCAGGACAAATGCGTGCGGCTAGTCGCCCAGAGCCAGGGCGGCCTCACGCAGTTTGAACTTCTGCATCTTGCCGGTCGAGGTTTTGGGAATTTCGCGGAACACCACATGCCGTGGGCATTTGTAATGGGCCAGATGTGTGCGGCACCAGTCAATCAGCTCCTCGGTCGTGACTTCGGCATCCGGCTTCAACTCGACAAAGGCGCACGGCGTTTCGCCCCATTTCTCGTCCGGTTTGGCGACCACGGCCACATAGAGTACTGCCGGATGTTTGGCGAGCGTGTCTTCAACTTCGATCGAGGAAATGTTCTCACCGCCCGAAATGATAATGTCTTTTGAACGGTCTTTGAGCTGGATGTAGCCGTCGGGATGAAGCACTGCGAGGTCGCCCGAGTGGAACCAGCCTCCGGCAAACGCCTCCTGCGTCGCCTTCGGGTTTTTGAGATAGCCCTTCATGACGATATTGCCGCGGAACATGACTTCGCCCAGGGTCTCACCGTCAGCAGGCACCGGGTCCATGGTCTGCGGATCCATGACTGCAAGCCCGTCAAGGGCGTGATAGCGCACGCCCTGGCGCGCCTTTTTGGCGGCGCGCGCAGCGCGTTCGAGCCCATCCCAATCGGGCTGCCACTCGTTCACTACGGCCGGGCCGTAGGTCTCTGTCAGGCCATAGACATGAGTGACGTCAAAGCCGGCATCGGCCATGCCGGCGAGCACGCTTTCAGGGGGCGGCGCTGCCGCGGTGATGAACTCGACGCGCCCGGGCAGTTCGCAGCGTTCTTCGGGGCGCGCATTGATCAGCGTCGACATCACGATTGGCGCACCGCACATGTGGGTGACGCGGTGGGTGGCGATCGCGTCATAGATTGCCTTGGCCCGCACCCAGCGCAGGCACACATGCGTGCCTGCGACGATGGAAAGGGTCCAGGGAAAGCACCAGCCATTGCAGTGAAACATGGGCAAGGTCCACAGATAGACCGGGTGGCGCGGCAGATTGCCGGCCAGAACATTGCCATAGCCCATCAGTGCGGCACCGCGATGGTGGAACACGACGCCTTTGGGATTGCCGGTGGTACCGGAGGTGTAGTTGAGCGCGATCGCATTCCATTCGTCGGACGGATAGCTCCAGGCAAATTCCGGGTCCCCACCTGCCAGAAAGCTCTCATAGTCGGTTGTGCCGAGACGTTTGCCGAGACCAGGGTGTTCGCTGTCCTCAACGTCGATGACAAAGGGTTTGTTTTTAGCGAGCTTCAAGGTCTGGCTGATCACCTCCGAAAACTCGGTATCGGTGATCAGCACCTTGGCCTCGCCATGATCGAGAATGAACGCAAGGGCCTGGGCATCGAGCCGGGTATTGAGGGTATTGATGACGGCGCCCAGCATGGCAATGCCGTAATGACAATCGAGCATTGCCGGGACATTGGGCAGCATCACGGCGACCGTATCCCCGGCCTTGATACCGCGCGCCTTCAGCGCGCTGGCAAGGCGGCGGGCGCGGGCATAGAACTCGCGATAGCTGATCTGGGTGCGTCCATGGATGATGGCAGGATGCTCGGGAAATACCTGAGCACTGCGTTCCAGAAAATTCAGCGGGCTGAGTGGCTGATAATTGGCAGCATTGCGCGCAAGCCCCGTCTCATACATCGCGCCGATATGCGCCCGTCCGGTGTTTTGGGCCGGCCGTGGCTGGGCGAGCGTGGCACGATGTAGATTGGCCTTACGAGACCTGGTTGGAGCGATGGGGCGGCGCGCCTTGGCCGGCGGTGAGGATGCGCCTTTGCGGCGTGGCGACGCGGTAGCCGATTTTGACGGCTTCGGTGCAGCCGGCTTCGCCGTACCGCTGTTGGCCTTTGCGGGCTTTTTCCTGACCGCCTTGCTGGTCGACCCTTTGGCTGTGCCCGTCCGGACGCGAGGCGTTTTGGCACGGGTCTTTTTGGTGCCGGTCTTTTTGGCGCCGGTCTTTTTGGCGCCGGTCTTTTTGGCACCGGTCTTTTTGGCGCTGGGCTTTTGGCGCCGCGCCGTCCGGGATTTGACCCGCGTGCGGGCAGCCTGAGTCTTGGTTTTCTTGCGCGGGGCCATATCGTTTCGACAGTTAGGAGAACGTGGCGAACGCTAGCCA
>JAGWRJ010000539.1 GCA_028869725.1 Alphaproteobacteria bacterium
GGATCTTCGAGTCATACGACCAGATTGTCGCCCTCTGTTCAGAGGCCTGGAACCGGTTGCGTGATCAGCCCTAGCGCGTCATGTCCATCGGTCTGCGTGATTGGGCTCATGAGTGATTATCTATGCAGGTTGGCATTAGTCTTTCGCGAGAGATTGCTACCCTCCTAGTATTTGTCACTGCCGCTGCCCATGTAGAAGCCGCCGCCATGGAACCAGACCATGACCGGACGTTTCGCGCCGTCATTCACGCTAGCCCGCATTTCTCAAAGGTAGAGGCTGCATCGGAGTCCTGAATCGTAGAAAATCTTGTTGCGACACAGGTTTTCTAGTGATTCGAGAGGAACTCCGATGCGGACAGAGTGTAACGCGGCGCTGTTTGATTTTGTAGCCATCGGCCGGCGGGAAGTTGTGGCTGATTTTGATGGCGGGTCGATCACCTCGGATGCGGGCGGTCTGCTTCTGGGCCAGGCGGACCGGGCTCTGGGTCTGGTGGAGCGGTTTGCTGGCTGCTTTGAGGATTATCGCGATCCCGATCTGATCGAGCATACGGTCAGGACCCTGGTAGGCCAGCGGGTGTTTGGGCTGGCGCTGGGCTATGAGGATCTCAACGACCACGACGCGCTGCGGCACGATCCGTTGATGGCGGTGCTGGCGGGCAAACTGAAGGCCAAGCGCAAGGACTGCGCGCCGGTGGCGGGCAAATCGACCCTCAACCGGCTGGAGCTGAGCACCGCGGTTGCGGCCCCCTACCACAAGATTGCGCATGATCCGGCGGCCATTGAAGGGCTGTTCGTCGAGCTGTTCCTGAACTCGTTTGCCCAGGCACCACAGGAGATCATTCTGGATCTTGATGCCACGGACGACCCTCTGCACGGGCAACAGGAGGGTCGGTTCTTCCATGGGCATTATGATTGCTACTGCTATCTGCCGCTGTACATCTTCTGCGGCACCCAGCTGCTGGCGGCCAAGCTGCGCCCGTCAAATATTGACGGGGCGGCGGGTGCGCTGGAGGAGGTCGCCCGCATTGTGGGCCGGCTACGCGCATTGTGCTGCGGGCCGATTCGGGCTTTGCCCGTGACGCGCTGATGAGCTGGTGCGAGGGCAATGGGGTGGATTACATCTTTGGGCTTGCGCGCAATCCCCGCCTTGCTGCGCAGATTGGCCCCCAGCTGGCCTCTGCGGCGCTGGAGAGCCTTGATACTGGCAAGCCTGCCCGGCGCTTTGCGGATTTTACCTGGCGCACGCGCCAGAGCTGGAGCTGTGGGCGGCGGGTGATCGGCAAGGCCGAATGGACGCACGGCAAGGCCAATCCGCGCTTCATCGTTACGACCCTTGGCGATAGTGAGGGCCGCAGGCTTTACGAGTAGGTTTACTGCGCCCGCGGTGAGATGGAGAATCGCGTCAAGGAATGCCAGCTCGATCTGTTTGCCGATCGCACCTCGACCGCGAGGATGGCCGCCAACCAGCTGCGTCTGTGGTTCGCCTCGATGGCCTATGTCCTCGTCGAAAGCATCCGGCGGATTGCACTTGCTGCCACCGAATTTGCCAACACCACCTGCGGTACGATCCGCTTGATGCTGTTCAAGATCGGTGCCCAGGTCACCATCAGTGTGCGACGGGTGAAGTTCGCATTTGCCTCAGGCTGTCCGGTCAAAGCCGCCTTTGCCATTGCTCACGGGCTCTCCTCGCCGCCGCTCCCGGCGCCGGCTGAATCCACCCCAAAACCTGCCGTGCCAGGCCGCTGGACACCTCCGGCGCCGCTGACCCATGCGTCCGAACACACGTAAAACGCGAATCCAGCTCCTCGCGACTCGCTATGCGCGAAACCAGGCCTTCGATCAGCCCAAAGCGTCCGCCGACTGCACCCGCGCCAGCGAAAAATCCCAAAATCCTACGTCAGGCTATGCTGGTTTGAGAAAACCGGGCTAGCATCATGATTCCCTCTCAGACGCCGCCGACGCCCGCGGCCTCGGCGGAAGGTCTCAGCTATCATTCAAGCATGGACGCGATAGCCCACGGGACCGAAGACGGGCTCAAGATGTGGCTGTCGATCGTGGCGATGCTGCTGGTCATTGTTGCACTTGTGAATCTCAGCGATACGCTGCTGAAGGCACTTCCCCTCATAGCAGGCGCGCCGTTGTCGATGGAACGCATCTTTGGCTGGGTCTTCGGCTGGGTCTTCTCGCCATTTTCCTATGTCATCGGCATTCCCTGGCACGAGGCGCAGACTGCAGGCGCGCTGATGGGAGAAAAGATGGTTCTCAACGAGTTCGTGGCCTATGTGAATCTCGCCCGCCTGCCTCCGGGACTGCTCGATCCGAGGGTCCGGCTGGTCCTGCTGTATGCGCTGTGCGGCTTTGCCAATTTTGGTTCGGTCGGAATCATGATCGCGGGCATGAGTTCGCTGGTGCCTGGGCGGCGTCGTGAACTGGTGGTGCTGGCAATGCGGGCGCTCATCTCCGGGACGCTAGCCAGCGCGATGAGCGGCGCGCTGATCGGTTTTTTGCCGTTGGGATAGAAGATGACTGAACGAGGTCCCTCGGAGCGCCTCGCAGCGGCACGCGAATGCTGGGCGCCTGCTGCCAGGCTCGGCCGCCATCGCCATCGCCAGAGGTATGCTGCCGTCGTGCTGGCCGGCGGATATGAGGAATGCGGCAGCGGCGGCCGGCTGCGGGTAGAAGCCGGCGATGTTCTGCTGCATGGCTGCTTCGAGGCGCATCTTGACCGCTTCGCGAAGGCCGGCGCCGTGATCATGAACCTGCCGTTGAGCGGGACCTGGACAGGGCCCGGTCTGGGGCGGGTTGCCGATCCGGATCGCCTCGCGCGGTTGGCGGAACGCAATGCAGCGGCGGCCACCGAGGCGCTGTGGGAAGAATATCAAGCCCGTAATGCGCCCCTGCAGGATTGGCCCGATCTGCTGGCCGCCGATCTGCGGCGCGATCCGCAACTGCGGCTCGCGGACTGTGCCTTTACCCATGGGCTCGCGGCAGAGACGCTGTCGCGCGGCTTTGCGCGGCTGTTCGCGGTGACCCCGACGGCCTTCCGCGCCGAAGCCCGTGCCCGTCGCGCGCTCACCGGCCTTTGCGACGGGCGAGCTTCCACTTGCCTGTGTCGCCGCGCAGAGCGGCATTGCCGATCAGGCGCATATGACACGGGCCATTGTTGCCCGAAGGGGTCACTCCGGCGGCGTGGCGCAGGTCAAATCGGTTCAAGACGGCAAAGCCCGAGACCGTCTAACACCGACCCATGAGTGCGCTGGCTGCCCAGGAATATCCCCCTTTTCGTCTCAGGCTCGTGCCCCTGCTCGTGGTGGCGGCGCTGTGCATCGGGATCCCCATGCTCGCGGCCATCTGCAGCGCCTACACCATCAAGGCGGCGCATCTGCCCATCGTGCCCGGAGACAATGTGGACTGGCTTTATATCCAGCACGGTTACTAACTGTTGCTGGCGCTGCTCGTGATCTATGTCTTCAAGCGGTGGCTCCTGCCCGCCGATTACGGTCTGCACCGGCCGCGCGGCAGGAGTTATCTCGGCCCGGCCGTGGTCTGGGGACTGCTGTTCGGTGTCATCCATGACGCTGACCGACCAGGCCCCGCAGCTCATCGCCCTGGCCCGGCCCAGACCTGATTTTCCGCTTACGGCGGCCCATATCTGGAACTGGAGCTTCTTTGAAGGGGTCTAGATCGGCCCCACCGAGGAGATTCCCTTCCGCGCCCTGCTCGTCACCTATCTGGCTGTGACGATGCCCGGAAAGCTGCGCCTCGGCCGTTTCAGCATGAACTGGGCCGGGATCCTCGTCGCCGTCATCTTCGCTCTGCTGCACGCCGAGAGCTTCTTTTCCGGACCATGGAGCCTGGCGCTGGCGCAGCAGGTCTATGCGTTCGTGCTGGGGGTACTCTATGCCTACTGGCTTGAGAAGTCGGGCAGCGTGCTCGCCCCCATTGTCGGGCACAATCTCAGCGACCTCACTGAAACGCTGCTCGTCGTCGCGTGGGCACTGGTGCCCTAAATCCATAGGACTGCGCCAGCACTTCATACGACCACAGGGCGGCTCGTAAAATCATAGCTTATCGTCACGATGATCGGTTCCTCGGCACCATGGGCCGCTGCCAGGGTATCGAGACGCGTCTTTACGTCTTGAGCGGCGCCGAGAGGGAAACGACCTTCCCCGGCGATCCAGTCGGTTCGAAACGCGGCGATCTTTGCCACCCAGCCTCTTCACTGGTCAGATCGAACCGGCCAAGAGATCCTTGATCTAGACATAGAGACCATCTTCGGCACTAGGGCTCTGAGCTGCCGGTGACCATCGCATCCTTGTGGTTCAGCCGGAATGACAAACCTATCCCTGCTGCCGACAATGACGGCCGAGAAGTGCCGGACCTATACAGCGATAGGGGAAAGCAATCGCCCTGCGTGCATGATTGCTCGAACCCGGCGAAATGAGGAGACCCCGGTGAGCGATGCACTTCTGGATCGGGGAAAATACGGCCCTTGGGCCGTAATCGCGGGCGGGTCCGACGGGACCGGCGCCTGTTTTGCCTATGAAGCAGCGAAAGCCGGGATCAATCTTGTTCTGATCGCCCGACGGCCTGCGCCGTTGGCTACGCTAGCCGATTCTTTGAGACACGAATTCGGCGTAGAGGTGCGAACACTGTCGCTCGATCTCAATCTGTCGGATGCCGCGGCGCGTATGCAGGCAGCGACCGAAGACCTTGAAGTAGGTCTTTATGTCCACAATGCC
>JAGWRJ010000540.1 GCA_028869725.1 Alphaproteobacteria bacterium
CGCTGCTCGTGGTACTTCAGTATCGCAATCAAGCCCAAGAGGGGCGGCGGGTGAAGTGAAGCGGCTCTACTTCCAACCCATCCCCTCACTGACCGCGGTGTTCGCCGTAATGCTCGCCCTGCTAATCGGTCTGGGCGTGTGGCAGATCCAGCGTCTGCACTGGAAGCTTGCCCTGATCCGTACGGTCCACGACCACATGACCGGTCCCCCCCTCACTTTGCATCAGGCCCTGGCGATGGGGATCGCCAAGGCCCAGTATCACCGCGTCGCATTGGTCGGGCATTTCGATAACCGCAAAGAGGTCTATGTCTATACGGTTACCTCGGAACGGCCCGTCTATCACGTACTAACCCCCTTCATCGTGACAGGCGAAGGTGGACGGGCGATCATGGTCGACCGAGGCTATATCCCCTTGAATCTGAAGGCCCCCGAGACCCGGCCTGGGGGCGAATTGAAGGGGACTGTGCGCATCGTCGGGATCTGGCGCCACAGCTACCAGCCTGGTCTGTTTACGCCGGCCCCGAATCTCAAGGCCCGGGAATGGTTCGTACGCGACGCGGCGGGCATCGCCCGGGCTGATGGGGTCAAACTGATTGCGCCTGTGCTTCTCGAAGCCGATGCCGCCCCCAATCCCGGCGGCTGGCCCAAGGGCGGGCAAACGGTCGTTCACTTCCACAATGAGCATCTGCAATATGCCATAACCTGGTTCGCACTGGCGGTAGGGCTGATGGGTATCTATGTACTCTATCATCTCAACCAGGGACGGTTGGGCTGGCGCGACTAGGCGCAGGACCACCTCATGCATGAAGGCAAGACGGCATATGGCCGAGTACCTGAAATATGTCTCGACGCGCGGCCGCGCGCCGGCACAGGACAGCGAAGAGGTTCTGATCTCGGGTCTGGCTCCTGATGGCGGCCTGTTCCTGCCGGAAGCCTGGCCGCAGCTGTCACGCGCCCAGATCGCGGCCTTCAAGGGCAAGCCCTATGCGGAGGTCGCGCGCGCGCTTCTTGGACAGCTGCTTGGCGGTTTGGGCGAAGAGACGCTCGACAGCGAAATAGCAAAGGCCTACCGAAATTTTGATGCACCAGAGGTTGCCCCGTTGCGGCAGATCTCGGAGGGTCGGTTTCTCCTCGAACTCTTTCACGGGCCCACGCTCGCCTTCAAGGATATCGCGCTTCAGCTACTGGGCCGTCTTCTGGCGCGGGCGCTGCAACGGCGGGGGCAGCGGGCTACGGTACTGGCAGCGACGTCCGGCGATACCGGCTCGGCTGCCATCGCGGCACTGGGGGGGCTTGAGGGGATTGATCTGTTCGTACTCCATCCGCAGGGACGGGTGAGCGAGGTACAGCGTCGACAGATGACGACCACTCGCCATCACAATGTGCACAATATCGCCCTGGAGGGCAGTTTCGATGATGCACAAGCCATCGTGAAGGCGCTCTTTGCCGATCGGGAATTTGCCGCGGCGCAAAACCTGACGGCGGTCAATTCGATCAATTTCGTGCGTATCGCGGCCCAAGCCGTTTATTACTTTACGGCCACAGCCGAACTCGGCGTCGCACCGACCTTTGTCGTGCCCACCGGAAATTTTGGCGATGTTTTCGCCGCCGAATCTGCCATGCGCATGGGCCTTCCGGTTGAGCGGCTGGTCGTCGCGACAAATGCGAACGATATTCTCGCCCGCACGTTTGCCACTGGCACCTATGCGGCCGGACGCGCGCAGCCGACGCTAAGCCCGTCGATGGACATTCAGGTCGCCAGCAATTTCGAGCGAGCGCTGTTTGAGGCCATGGAACGTGATGCGCATCGCTGCCGGACGGCCATGGAGCAATTCGCGCAAAGCCGCAGCCTCACGCTTGCGCCAGAGGTTCTGGAGCGCCTGCGTGCACGCTATGATGCGGTCTCTGTCAGTGATGCGAAGACCCTTGCCGCTATCGCCAGGCATTACGAGCGCACCGGCCAATTGATCGATCCGCACACCGCGGTAGCGCTTGCGGCGGCCGATGAACAGGTTGCCGAAGGTCCGCTCGTGGTGCTCGCGACCGCCCATCCGGCGAAGTTTCCCGATGCCGTGCGCAAAGCCACCGGGCAGATCCCCCCCTTGCCCGAACGCCTTCGTGCCCTCTATGAGGGTGAGGAGCGGCAGACTGTAATGGCCAATGATCTGAACCTCGTGCGGGAGTTTATCGCCGCACGCACAGGAGCTGTATGAACGTCGATATTACGCGCCTTAAAAGTGGCCTCACCGTCATCACCGATCCCATGCCCGCGCTCGAAAGTGCAGCATTCGGGGTCTGGGTCAACGCGGGAACGCGCCATGAGATCCCTGCCGAAATGGGGATCAGTCACATGCTCGAGCATATGGCCTTCAAGGGGACGCGGCGGCGCACGGCGCGCGCGATCGTTGAGGAGATCGAGGCTGTCGGTGGGTATCTCAATGCCTATACGAGCCGCGGACAGACTGCTTTTCACGCCCGCACGCTACGGGCGGATGTCGCCCTCGGTCTGGATATCCTTGCCGATATCCTGACCGAACCGAGCTTTCTGCCTGAAGAAATCGAGCGCGAACGTCAGGTTGTCCTGCAAGAATTGGGACAGGCACGCGACACGCCGGACGAAATCATCTTCGATCACCTGCAGGCTACGGTGTATCCCGATCAGCCCATGGGATTTCCTATTCTGGGCAATGACGACACCGTAAGCGGGTTTGGTGAAAACGCGCTGCGCGCCTACATGGAGCGTCACTACCGTGCTGACCAGATGGTGCTGATCGCGTCCGGGGCGGTACGTCATGAAGAGGTCCTGGCGCTGGCAGAGGAGAAATTCGCAGCGGTGCCCAGCGGCAGTGCGCCCAAACCGGCGCCCGCGCGCTACGCCGGCGGTGATCTGCGTCTCGACGAGGACCACGAGCAGGTACACATCACCTTCGGCTTTCCGGGAGTAGCCTCCGCTGATCCACTGAATTACGTCGCGCAGGTCTATGTCACGGCGTTGGGAGGTGGCATGTCCTCGCGCCTGTTTCAGGAAGTGCGGGAAAAGCGCGGTCTGTGCTATTCGGTCTATGCGTTTCTCAACAGCTTCCGCGATAGCGGCATGATCGGCATCTACGCCGGTACAGGTGCTGAGGCGGCGTCCGAGTTGTCGCAGGTGGTTGCTGCACAGATGGCCGACATCGCCGAGACGCTCACTGTGGCTGAGGTCGAGCGCGCCAAGGCACAGTTGCGCGCCGGTCTGCTCATGGGCCTCGAACGGCCCGCGGCACGTGCCGAACAGATTGCCGGCCATATGCTGAGCTTTGGTCGCGTGGTGCCCGTTGCCGAACTGGTCGAGGGCCTGGATGCGGTCGACGTGGAGGCAGTACGGGGCTTTGCCGGCCAGGTTATAGAGACCGATATGCCCGCCCTCGTGGCCTTGGGGCCGGTCGCACGTGTAGAGTCCTACGAAAAATTTGCGGCGCGATTCGGATCTCGCTGAGGCGGGCTATGGCGTTCATGCGCGGTCTTACCTTTCCCGGCGGTCAGCAGCCGATTTTACGCGAACGGCGCGTCTATCTGCGATATCCGCGGATGTCAGATTACGTGGTTTGGGCGCAGCTGCGCGCTGACAGCCGCGCGTTTCTGACACCCTGGGAGCCGCAATGGACGGATGATGAACTTAGCAAAGGGGCGTTTCGGCGTCGTCTCAAGCGTTATCATCACGATGCGCGTCAGGATCAGGCCTATGCCTTCTTTGTATTTCGTCACGAGGACGAAGCTCTGGTGGGCGGCGTGACCCTGTCCAATGTGCGCCGTGGCGTCGTCCAGACCTGCGCGCTTGGCTATTGGGCCGGCCAGCCATACGCCCGTCAGGGCTACATCTTCGAAGCTGTGGCGGCGATCGTGCCTTTCATTTTTGTGACGCTCGGGCTTCATCGCATCGAAGCAGCCTGCCTGCCGGAGAACGCCGCCTCGCGTGCGCTCCTGGCCAAGGCAGGATTTCGCGAGGAAGGTCTGGCGCTGCGGTACTTGCAGATCAATGGCGAGTGGCGTGACCATGTTCTGTTCGGGCTGCTCGAGGATGAGCCTTGGCCCAAGGTCTAGGTGGCCTTAAGCCTTGGCCATGGTGGTCCGGCAGGATAGACCACACGGGTGGTGGGGACGCCTGTGCGAGTCCTGCGTACGAAGGCCGATGATAAGGTCAGCGGGAGAGGAATGGCGTCGCTAAGATGATCAGATTGAGACGGCAGAGC
>JAGWRJ010000045.1 GCA_028869725.1 Alphaproteobacteria bacterium
ACGGATATGCACCGCGCCCGGCGTCATCGCCGCGGACGGATCCCTGTCCGGACTGGCCGGGATGATGCTGCGCTGAGGTCGCATGGGCAGGCACCCGGCCTGCGCGCCGCGAACGCTAGAAGTAACCGGCGCAAAGACCGCGCAGCGGGATTTGCGTCCGGTTAACTGAATTGTTAGAGCGCATGCTTACCGTGAATCAGTTCGTGGCAAAAAGAGCATATGGCCATGAGATCTGATGGCAACTCATGGCCGATGCGCTCATATGTAATGTGGTGGGCTTGGGTTGCTGGAAAGTACTCGCAGCACTCACAGACGCCGTTAGCATTTTGTATTGCCGCATCGCGCTTGAAGTACCAAGGC
The DNA here is from genome assembly GCA_028869725.1 of Alphaproteobacteria bacterium. GTDB lineage: Bacteria > Pseudomonadota > Alphaproteobacteria > Micropepsales > Micropepsaceae > Rhizomicrobium. Next base: position 361 of record JAGWRJ010000045.1, read on the forward strand.
TGCGAGGACAGATATGCTTGATACTCAGCCTCTAAGGCAGGCTTGATGCCATGATACGTTGCGACGTAAGCAGCGTGCTTGCGTGCATACCACCTCGGCTCAAGCTCGGTGTCGAAGTCTGGTGCCTCAGAGCCTTTTAGCTCGCTTCTAGCCTCGCCCCTGCCTATTGCCCTTCCAGCGTTTCCGCAGCGTGTGCACTGACGATAAAAGGCTGGCCGACCGTCCTCAATAATTCGTAGCCGCAGTTCACGCGTGGTATGCGCACACGCAAACTCCGCCTCGATTGCGGCATAGGCCCCTCGCTTGATGGTGAATGCTGGCAACTAAACTCCCCCTGCGCTCTAACGTGGAGCTAAGGGGCTGCGCGCTTTTGCGCAGTCCCGCTTGAGCGTAGGGTTAGAGGGCATGGCTTAAACCAACCTCTCGCCGAACCTAGACAAAATAGACGCAACAGTGAGCACCATGCCTGCCGCGAATGTGCCGACCTGCCACCAGAACAGCCACCAAGTGCGCGGATCAAGCATTTTGTAAAGCGCTCGATTCGTCGCGAGCGCTTCGGCGTTTCCTTTCTCACGAGCACGAGCTGCTCACATGGTTGCACGAAACGAGCGAAGGCGATTCACGACAACGGCAAGACCAAAAAGGATTGAAGCACTCAAAAAGAGAAGGGATGCCGAGAACAAGCACTTTTGCCACGACGCAGCTAGGGAGAACTTGTCTTCTCCGAGTAGCGCGACCTGATAGCCGAGGGTGGCAACTGCGAAAGTCAGTAGGAGGTTAATAGCGTAAGTCAGCTGTGCTACCGTGACTGTTTGCCATCTGACAAAGCTACCCTTCGGGTCTTGATCGTCCATATCGCTCCTGCCCTCTAACGCCGCCCATAAACCGCGCGAACGAAGCGCAGCGAAGAGAGCGTCGGCTTGATGGGTTGGTTAGCTGCCTGGCTGGAACAGTTTGCGAAGATCAATTCCGACTCCTGATATATTTGGTTCAAGAATCACTGCGTCCGCAAGGCGGCGCAAACCATTCTTGTTTATTGTCTTTGCAACCGCAAACCCTGAAAGCTTTTTCTTTTCCTTGATGTCATTGAAAATTGACTTTATCAACTGGATTACATCGTCAGTTGTTTTACACGCCGTCTTCAGTGGAATTAGTAATAGCTTGTCATTAATTTTACCAGAACTTCGATACTCTTCGTTGTGTTCTCGAAAATATGATGGCGTGAGTGTCGTTATAAGGATGGCGGGGAGAATGCGTTCGCCATCTTCGCCGTTGATCCCATGCCACGAAAATACATCATCTGCAAAGTGAATTGGTTCGATTCCTGCCACCACAACTGATCTTGTTTGTGACGCCATTCGTGCCATGTTGGTGAAGTTAGCTACGAGTGCATCCGTCAGTGGTTCTTTCCATCCATAATCGAGAACGTAGATAAAATAATCTCGACCATCATCTGTGTTTGGTAGATTTCCCAGATTATGTACGTGAAGTCCCATGGACTATCTCCTTGAAGCAGCTAACGCTGGAGTTGAGCGGCGGCGCAGCCGTCCGCCTCGAACGAATGGTTAGCACCTACCACAGACGCCACCAGGGCTTTTTTGCTTTGGTTGCGATCTCGCGGTAACCGGTGCCTGCTGCGTGATGCTGAAACATGCCCGGCATAGGCTCTTTGATACCTTCGGGTCGAGGGAACGGCTTCGACTGCGCGAGCAAAAGATTGGAAACCAAGAAGTCGAGCAGCTTGGATTGGTAAGCCGGGTCAGCGTTATCAGCAGTTGCGAAAGCCTTGGCCCATAGAGCCTCGGTGACGACAGCTCCATCTTGCTTATTCTCCAGCGCAACGCGATAAACCGGTTGCCCTGTCCAGCTACGATGAAAGAAGAGATAAGGCGCTTCGTAGTACACGAACCATTTGTCTTCCATCTCCTTGGGAATCAGTCCGGCCTCGATGCGTGACAGCTCTTCGCTGCCGAAGTCTGCTCTGAACGAGAGCGGCACTCCTTCAGTGAAGGGCTCACGCTTCCAAGATGTGGCGGTTGCTGTCATGAGTGCTAACGCTGGAATTAAGCGGCGGCGAAGCCGTCCGCTTGGATGACTGGTTATGCCTCATGCGCAGGTGAGATGGCAAGCGCCACCTGTTGCGCAAGCAAGTCAGAGTTGAGATTGGCTACGGCCGTGAAGCTCGCCTCAGGCACGCTTGCGACGCCAAGTTCTTGACCACCCCAATACTCCAAGTTGGAGGAAGCGCAATTGGGACAGTGAGTGGAGCTTGTGAACTGTTGCCCAGCGACAGGATCTGCGAGTGCAGCAAGAACCGACCAAAGCGACGATGTACCGACGGACTTGACCAAGGCATGGACCCGAACGGCAAAATCGTTGAACGCGTCGACGGTGGCGTAATGCTTTCCGTCAGTAGTGCACAACACGACCGCTCCGTAAGCAAAATCGCCAGGACTTGGATGGCCAAAAACGTGCCCGCAATCTGCGCATTTTGCTTCAAGTAACGCGATGTTTGTCATGAGGCATAACGTTTGAGTTCACCCGATCGCGGAAGCGGGCGAAGCCCGCTGTAGCGATTCGGGTGCAACGAAGGGTTAGGCAGCACGGCCAAGCCTCTCAACTCATGCAGCACGGTGCTGAGTGCCACGGCCCATAGTGACGAAGAG
>JAGWRJ010000541.1 GCA_028869725.1 Alphaproteobacteria bacterium
CAGGACTGGCTCCTCGAAGCTAACCGTGACAATGCCGGTACGATGGTGCTGATGCGCCTCCACAATCACACTTCGCGGACGACAAGAAAGGTCTTCGACGCGTTCGTCTCGGGAGACGACTTTGACTTCTCAAAGACCGTTGTACCGGTAATTCTTGCGCGCTACGGCAACGACAAGCTCATATCTCGATCACAGGCGAAGCGAGTACTCGCCAGGGTCGAGCTATTTAGGACAGTAATATTCGATTTCAAGGATGTGGAGTTTATTGGTCGAGCATTTGCCGATGAGATATTCCGGGTCTTCGGAAATGCGCACCCGGAGATCGAGCTGCTCGCGATTCACGCCAATTCCGAGGTTAAACGCATGATTGCGCGAGCGCGTAGCGCCACGGTGATTACACCGGGCACGGGGAACTCCAAATGACGAAGCCGCACCGAACGTCGAGCAAGAGGGAGTGGCAGCCGATGTCCGCCGGCCGCCATGGCGGCCGAGTTCGGCCAGCCACGCAGCTCCTGGAAATGCTGAGCAGATCAGCCCGGGCACGCTCAAATCGAGATCGAGATTTTCCCAGGTCTTAGGTTACCGCATGGCCGCTAATGGCTGCCTTGTGGTGGACATTCCAGTCGGCGCTACTGCCGCTTCTGAGGACGGAATTTCTACCATTGTGAGCTTCATGGAACGACCGTCCAATGTCCTGCATTCCAGCGGAAGATCTCAGTGCTTACAGGTTGAACCGCAGTCGGATAGACGGCTCTCGCAAACTTTCGTAGTTCCTCGACGGCCCGCGGTCGATCTGCTTGCGTATAGACCACAATGTTCGATGCGGGGACGGCGGCAATGAGATCTCCCCCCGCTCTTGCGGAAATGTCCTGCCATTCGGACGGAAGCGCTAACCGGGATCCCTCCAGATCGGTATCGTCATTGAATGCGAGAGGTTCCGAATCGCTCGGCAGCTTCAAGACGCTGATTAGGTCCAACTGGGCGTGCAGGTTCTTTCGAGCCAGTTGCATCGCCTGATCCATCGTCAGATGCATATGCAGCAGGTCATCATCGTCGACCAGTCGCGGAAAGCCGCTGACTTCCTTGACGGCCAGCGTGCAGACCAGGTCGGCGACGCAGGGTTGCATGGCAAGCGCTGGGGCACGGCTCGCCCTGGGTGCCGCGAGTTTCTCGAACATTTCTCGCGGCCCGAGGAGCAGTATCAAATCGTTGGGGTCGGGAGTACGGCGCCGATTCTGCACGGCAGTCCGCGCTTCCTGCAGCCATTGCGAGAGAAGATTGCTGCAATGCCCTACTTGCGCGCGGCACCATTCATAGGTCTGTCGGACAATCAGGTGACCGACTTTTGCCCCACGTGGATCGACGATCAACATGCTTGGGTTGCCCCTGTCCATCTTGACCGTGAATCCCGGCAGCTGCTGCTGCAGCTGACCGGCAGCGTATGTGACGAAGGCTGACCGATTGCTCAGAGGAATCGGAGATGCGCTGGCCGCCGCGGTTGCGGGCTGGGCACTTACAGGCGCATCTAGTCCGGCGCTCGTCGGGGCAGCGCGAGGCAGTCGGCAGATGTGCTCGGTCGGAATGACTTTGGTGCGCCTCCGGCAGGGTGCGGCAGCGCGGATTGCGATTGCTTCCCGCAGCAGTGGCTCGAGTCCGTCGTCTTGAGCGCGTACCGGACTCGCCAGTAGTTCGTTGACCCACTCGGTTTTCACCGGCACGTATAGCGCGGACTCCGGCAAAGTGCCCCCATCGCGTTCAAATCGATCTGCAGCGCTCGCCAAGCCGCTACGTCTCGCGATGGCGTTGAACAAGGCATTCACCCAATGGCCGGGATCGGCGCCGTGCCGCAGCAGCAAGTCGATTTTCGCGGGTATATCGCGCGTGCCAGGGAGGTATCGCAGCACGGCGTATTGGACAATACCCGCCGGGGACACAATATCCGGATTGGCACCCGCGTCGAGCAAAAGGCCGAACATCGGCAGTGAGTCAGTGGCAGAGCTCTTCGCCAGTACGTTCATACCGCCGAGCTGCAAATGGGCCCCGTGAGCGAGAAGTATGCGCGCCGCGGCCAGATCATCATGCTTCACGGCAAGCGTGAGCGGCGCATCCGGAGATAAATACGGGGCAGGGCTGCGCGTATGGTCCGGTAGGTCGGGGTCAACGCCGTGGTCCAATAGGAACTGCAGCACGTCGTA
>JAGWRJ010000542.1 GCA_028869725.1 Alphaproteobacteria bacterium
ACGTCGACGCCGCGGCCCTCAGTCGCCTGCCTGACCACCTCGACAAAATCTTCCGTGCGGTAATTGATCGCCCGCGCTGCACCAAAGCCAGTGCAGGCCGCGCACTTGTCCGCCGAGCCGGCCGTGGCAAATACCAGATGCCCCCGCGCCGCGCAGAGCTGGATCGCGGCCGTACCGATGCCGCTCGAGCCACCATGGATCAGCACGCTCTCTGCCGGGGCGAGCCGGGCCGAATCCATGAGATTTGTCCAGACGGTAAAATGCACCTCCGGTAGCGCCGCCGCGGCGACAAGATCAATTCCGCGCGGCACCCGAAGCAGACAGGGCGCAGGCACCACCGCAAACTCGGCATAGCCGCCCCCGGCCAGAAGGGCGCAGACCTCCTCGCCCACGCGCCAGCCCTGAACCTCGGGCCCCAGCTGGACAATGGTTCCCGATACCTCCAGCCCGAGAATCTTTGAGGCGCCCGGAGGTGGCGGATAGGCACCACGGGCCTGCACAAGATCTGCCCGATTGACCCCGGCAGCAGCCACTTTGACAAGGACTTCGCCGGCACCTGGCCTTGGTCGCTCGGCCGTCGTCACCACCAGCCGGTAGTCGGCTCCAGGTTGCTCGATCCCCACTGCACGCATGCTCTCGCTCATGAATTATCTCCGGGACTTGCCTTGATGCACCTTCCGGCGGGAAATTAGCAGGCCTGAACCAAAGAGCGAAAACATGGCTATCGATCCGGAAGAGCTGCTCCCCCGCCCCTCCCCGCGGGAGATCGTGCTTGGCCAGGACCTTTCGACCTGGTCGGAGCATGAGCTGGTCGCCCGTATTGCGAGCCTCGAGGCAGAAATCGCGCGCTGCCGTGACGCCATCGTGGCGCGCAAGGCCACACGCGAGGCCGCCAGCGCAGTGTTTAAGACGCGTTAACCATCAGCGCGCATAGTAACAGTTGCACGATTGACGCGAGGCGCGCGCAGGCGTCTTCCTCGTGGCGCCGCACGCAAATCGGCGAAAACTGGGCACCATGGCTGTCGTGACCTTTGACGCCATGCCAGATTGCCCCCCGTAAGAGAAAGAGCCCGTATTCATGGCGGTGGACAACCCTCACGACGACGACGTCCAAGGTTTGACGCTGCAGACTTTTATCCAGTCCGAACTCTTCGAACGCACCTTCGAAGACGGCATGTCCCTGGTCGAAGAAACTGCCCGCTACCTTGACGGACCTGGCCGCACGGAAGCACGTGACCTGCCGCGCAAGGCGGCTCTGCTTTATGCCGGCGAAAGCATGCGCGTGACCACACGGCTGATGCAGGCGGCCAGCTGGCTTCTTGTCCAGCGCGCGGTACGCGACGGCGAAATGCAGCCTGATGACGCCGCAAGTGAGCGCTACCAGCTTGGCTCCCGGGAAATCTGCCTGGGCGGACGGGAAGAGAGCCTCGACATACTGCCGGCGACGCTGCGCAGCCTGCTCGTGCGCAGCGACAGCCTGTATCGGCGCATTGCCCGCTTTGAAGAAGCCCTGCGTACCGGACCGCGTACCGAACCGGATGTCCACCGCCATCTGCAGCGGCTGGAGCAGGCATTCGGCCGGCGCGAATAGACGCTATTCTGCGCTTTGCGGCCCGCGCGGATCCAGTTCGAGCGCGGTTGGCGTCGTGTGCGGCAATACCGGCGCATAGGGCTCTCGATACACCTCGGGCGGCCGCTCGGCCCGGTTCATGCGCCAGATCACGAAGAGCACATGCACCCCGTGGATGGCCGCGACGAACCAGAACAATGCTGCAATTGTAGTGTGGGTCGTGATCTCAGCGGCGGCAATCGGCCCAATCACCGAGGCCAGTGCGTTGACGAGGAGCAGCGTGGCCGAGGCCGAAACAAACTCCTCGCGCGGGATGCGATCATTGGTATGGGCAACCGAAAGACCATAGATCGGCAGCGCAGCAGCGCCGAACAGGGCAAAAAGACCAATCGCGACGTATGGCGCGAGGCCGCCAAACAGCGCCAGCGCCGCTGCAGCGAGGCCCGCCAGGAATGACATGACGACAATCGCCCAGCGCCGGTCCATATGATCGGACAGGCGCCCGACCGGGGCCTGCGTCAGGGCTCCTGCCGCCGTAAAGGCACTCATGAAGGCAGCAAGCATCACATCGTGCAGGCCATGGACGTTGGCGTAGACCGGCGCCAGGGTCCACACCGCACCATTGGCCGCGCCCACCGCGATGCACCCGGCAATGCCCACTGGCGCGATGCGGAACAGCCGCCAGGGACGGATGGCCGGAGCATCGCTCGGTACCGGCTGCGGCAGTCGCGTGGCGCCCACCGGAACAAGACACAGCGCGTAAAAGATCGCGGCGATATTGAACAGCACGAAGCTGAGCGGTGACGCCGCGGTGTAGACCCATTGTCCCACTACGATGCCGCCGTAGTTGACCGTAAGATAGATGGCAAGGATACGCCCGCGCGTATCATTGGTGGCCCGATCATTGAGCCAGCTTTCCGTGACCATGTAGATACCGGCCGCCGCGAAACCGAACACGAGGCGCGCAAATATCCACAGCAGCTGTCCCACGAACATCGACTGCAGCAGTACTGTGGCCGCGGCTGCGCCGCCTGCAATCGCAAAGGTGCGGATATGACCGATGCGCGTCAGAAGGCGCGGAATGCCAAGGCAGCCTGCGACAAAACCGGCATAATAGGCCGAGCCAAT
>JAGWRJ010000543.1 GCA_028869725.1 Alphaproteobacteria bacterium
CCATGCGGCAGATCGAGGGTCTTGATCAGCGGCATACCAAGAACGTTGCTGTAAAACTCGACCGTACGCGCCATGTCTTTGCAGACAAGAGCCAGATGATTGATTCCCTGAAATTCAAAAACCCTGTTCCTCAATGCCGGCATTCGTGCTTCCTCCCTGGTTCTGGCACAATACACACCGCTTTAGATGGTCGAGGGTGCCACCCATCGTGCATGGCGCTTCCATCCAAGACGGCCATAGCGTCCTTGTCAGACCCATGGCGCGCCCTGGAGAATGATCCGTCGCGGCTTCCGAAACAAGGAGGCCCCATCCCCCTCGTCCCCGCTACGACGCGTCGGGCCCCTCAGCTTTACGCGGCGGTGTGACGTGGGCGCTGCAGCATGAGACGGCACTATATCAACGCGATCTGTGCGCGATGGCGGGCGACCGTGGCCAAGCCGCTGCCGCGGCGCAGCAGCGTCGCGTCGAGCCCCTCGGCCAACACCACATGGGCAGCATCACAAGCCGTCAGATTGGTCCACAAATACCAGATATGCGGCAAAGGGAAATCGTGCCGGTACCGCTGCAGGGGAGAGCCCGCCAGGTTGGCGAGAGCCATGCGGTCACGCTCGACGTCAAATTCACCTGTGCAGCGTAGCGCCGGGTCCCCCACGCGCCCTCGACATAGAGCAAATGAGGTGCGTGGGGCGCTTCTCGCAGACAGTCTGGATAGTGACGATCGGACAGGCTTGCATCAATTCGCGATCCCGGAACGCGGATAGAGCCGCGCGGCCCACGGCCGGCGCTCGTTGGTCGGTGAGCATCGAGCATGACGATCAGATCGTCCGCGGCCGCTTTTCCGGTGAGAAGGAATTCCAAACAGGTATTCCACGAGCACGCCCTCTCCAGCTTCACCACGCTTCAACACATGACCCAATGTCTGCATCGCAGATCGCCTGGTAAAACTCTTATGCGACTGAAACCCAAAACAGCCGACAGGGACGACAATTATCTCGCAAGCCACATCGCCACCCGAGATTTTCACCCGAGTTCCTTGTCCGGCGCTAACACGAATCCTCCCGATAAAATCCAGACATTTGTCGAGGCAACGGAGTCTTACCCCTTGACGGACTTCAAGAATGTATATACATGTGAATATATACGTACAGGAGGCAATATGGCCACCGCAAAAATCTTCAAATCTGGCAACAGTCAAGCGCTTCGGTTGCCGCGACAATTTCGGCTCGACGGCACGGAGGTCGAGATATTTCGGCGCGGTGATGAGATCGTGCTACGGGAGAAACCTCGGACGATGGCGCGCGCGTTCGAAATTTTGTCGAACCTCGATCTTGCTCTCGACCGAAAAGACACCCCGCCGCAGCCCCGAAAAGGTCTATAGTGACGCGCTACCTCCTCGATACCAACATATGCATTTATATCCGCCAGAAGCGGCCCACTGCGGTCCTCAAACGATTTGAAAAACTATCTGTCGGTGACGCAGCTATCTCCGTAATCACTTATGGGGAGCTCTTTTATGGTGCCGAGCATAGCCCGGCAGAACACCGGCAGGCCAATCGGCGTTTACTCGCTGAACTAATAGAGCTGATGCCCGTTCTGCCGATGCCGTATACGGCAGGGGAAGCTTATGGCGCGTTGAGAGAAGCTCTTACGCGGGACGGACAGATGATTGGCAACAATGATCTTTGGATTGCTGCTCACGCTAAGGCTGAAGGACTGATATTGGTCACCAACAATGGGCGGGAATTTAAGCGGGTGTTTGGCCTGAAGGTGGAAAACTGGGTAGCCTGAGGCTGTTGGA